>NZ_JAHHUL010000032.1 GCF_019008365.1 Phosphitispora fastidiosa
AGTGGCTCACTTTTTTCCTGGCGCTAGTGGCTCATTTTTTTTCTGGCGACTGGCTCAGTTTTTTCTTGACAATCGCACATACCGGAGCGAAATATGCCTTTTTCATGTGGGATGCGCCTTGCAGGAAGGAAACACCTGCCGTGAGAAAAAACTCCTTGAGGGTATGAAGATTTTCAATAAAGAGGGAATTCAGAAACTGCAGGGGTGATGTGCACGCATCGTTAAGGAGACCAAGCCAGATCTTCTTGTGCCTGAGAAAAAGTGCCTTCCATGAATAGAGAGTGGAAACGGAAATATCATATTTGGCACAGATATCCTTTACAGTGAGGGAACTGATGAAATAATCCCTCATGACTGCAAGAATGAAAAGGAGGCTATAGGATTGGTACGGGATGACAGGTTCTGGAAGTATCGCATGGGTGTGCCCGCAGGATGAGCATCTGTATCTGATAATAGTAATCAGGTATGAGACAGTACGGCCACTCTCAAAAGAAATCAGGTAGCGCTCATAAACAGCATGTTTTTTCCAATCAGGATGTTCCGTCAAACAGAAAGGGCATTTGTGGTCATGCGGATGGAATTCGGCCATGGATTGAAGAAAAATATCCTTAGCGGAAAGATTTATAAAATTCAACTTGCAGAACAGTTCAAAAACTCTTATCATAATAGTGTACCTCGGGGGTTATACCTCTGTCGTAATCCATGTACCCCGTATATTAAAATCAGGGACATGGACGGGTACGAGAAAGAGTCTGACTGTCCAAGGCGAGGCTCTTTCTCTTTTTATTTACATGGATAACTATAAGGGAATATCTACATAAACGTCAAGAAATGACAGATAAAAAAATGCCGTAATCTACGGCATAGATAAATCAGATATGGATAAGGAAAACAGAAATTAATTTGCTTTCAATTGGGGGATTCTCAGGAATTTAAAATGGCGTTCTACAGTGTACCGAAGGATATAAAGGAAAAAGCTCTCGCCTATCTTGATGAGGAGCTTCGGACGATTTATGATGAGTGGACTGCTCGGCAGCGGCAAGAAGTATAAAAAGTGCTTTTAGCTGCAGGCATTTTATACAATCAGGGTATTGTAATTAGTCCATACTTTTGCAAAGCTGTAAAAAACAAAGAAATTGAGGTATAGAAAAAGTGTAGCCTCTTTTTTATTACCTGATGCAGCGTAAAAAGAATTAAATCAAATTTGAGGTGAAATACAGTGGGCAAATATACAAGAGAAGAATTGGAAGAAGCTCTGCAGATTGTTTTTTCAGCTATAAGTAGATGTCAGAAAATGCAGCCCAAATTTATGGAGGGCACCTCTCAGCATACACTCCTTAAAAACAGGATAAAAGCATTATTAATTTCAAAATCATTGATAACAGACGAAAATGCTATGTACAAATACACAGAAGTTGAATTGATATCAGCACTACCTCCCGTATCTTCAATTATCAGCAAATGCGAAAAAGCACAGAAAAAATTTGCGGAGGGTACCTCTCATTACACCCGCTTCAAGAAAATGATAAAAGCAATGAATATTTCAAAATCATTGATTACAAAGGCATTAGAAAATGGATAAATTTTATTCGCTTGCGAAATTAAACATAATGGAGAAACCATTTATGAAACTATATGGAACATTAGTGGCGGGTCATCGTCATACCGTTGGGCTTAAATCGGACGGAACGGTGACGGCTGTGGGTGATAATAAATATGGCCAATGCGATGTAAGAGGCTTGCGGAATTCGCCAGCCCGGAAGTAGTTTTTCGAGCTGGTAAATATAGAGCATCACTGATTGGAGGATGATTATGCCAAAAGCACGAAAAATGCTAAGCAACTGGAAGGCATCGTATATTCAGTCGCTTATGAAATTAATTGAAACCCAGAGCAGGGCAACCCTTGCGACTTGGGCAGTTGATTATTCTGAGCAGGTAATATTGCCGCTATGGAGCAAGTATTATCCAGATGACCTGCGCCCGCAAAACGCATTGAATGCCGCCCGCACGTGGCTGTCAGGTGCAATCAAACTGCCGCAGGCGAAATCTGCGATCATCGAGTGCCATGCTGCTGCTCGTGAAGCAGAGGGAAATCCTGTTGCACAGGCGGCGGCGAGGACAATAGGACAATGCACATCGACCATCCATTCAGCACGGCATTGTATCGGGATTGCCTTTTATGGAGCGATAGCTGTCGCTTATGATCAGCTTGGGACTGATGTACCGTGGGGACAAATCGAGCAATGCGCTGCTGAAGAGTGCGGACGTATGGAAGCTGCCCTGCGAGCTGTTGCCGTGGAGAACGAGCCAAGCCCGGCTAAAATCGATTGGAAATGCTGACAATGGTTTAAAGAAATAAAGCAAAATTTTTTTGATGTTGTTATATGTATTCGGGATTTAAGATTTAGGTAGATTAGAGGGGTAATTATGGGTAACACAGATAAGTTTGAAATGATAGCTAATACATATGATACTCCTGAAAGGATCCAAATTGCAAAGGTATCATCAGATGCTATTCGTGAACATTTAGATGATGCAAAAACCAAGAATGCCATTGATTTTGGATGTGGGACCGGTCTTGTCGGGATGAACTTATTGAATGATTTTCAATCAATACTGTTTCTGGATACATCACAAAACATGATTCATCAAATAAATCGAAAAATTTCTCGTTCTAATATACATAATGCTGGTACTTTATGCTTTGATTTTGAAAAAGATGGTCAATCGGAATTACATGCTGATTATATTTTTATGGTTCAGGTTCTACTCCATATTAAAGATTTTAAGTCAGTTTTATTAAAGCTATATGATGTTTTGAATCCGGGAGGGCATTTAATAATCATTGATTTTAATAAGAATGATGAAATAGTTTCAGATATAGTTCATAGTGGCTTTGATCAAGAAATGCTAACGGATATTATGTTGAATATAGGATATAACACGATTCGATCCAAAACATTTTATAATGGAAATAAAATATTCATGGGTCACGATGCGTCTCTATTTATACTTGATTCTCAAAAATAAACTGCAAGACCTTGGATGGAAATAATTTTTATATGGGGAATCGACTATACTGTACACAGATTGTCGGATGGATAAATGCATCCTTTGATAATATTGATGGTGGAAGGAGGTTGTTTGATGGATTCTTTAAGTAGTATGAATAATGCATTGGCGTACATTGAAAAGCACTTAACTGAGGATATCGATTACAGTGAAACTTCTAAAATTGCCTACTGTTCAGAGTATCATTTTAAACGGATGTTAATGCTGAGCAATTGCAAGAGTCTAATGAAATAGCTGAGCAAGCCAAAGCCAAACAGAGGCAAGGCGATAACGATTCATTTATACTATACCTAAACCAAAATCCTGTAGTGAAATTTCATTATGACTATGCAATTTTTGGTAAAAGGGTTTATGAATACTGGAATGGCCCCGAATATCAGGACGAATCGGACATAAAGGGCGTTTATCCGCTTCAGGATAAATTAAAGACGCTTGAGAACAGGCAGGGCTTGTATGAATATAAGTATTACCAAAAACGTTTGGAAACAGAGCTTTCTCAGGGTGAACCGATCTTTACCTACACGCAATTCTGGAATAACTTTGCCAGTGCGTTTGACATTTCAAGAGTGGAAGTACTATGTACAATTTTTTTGGAACGCCATTATCATACGGCATGTCGGCTTTCGTGGTCTGTATAGTTCTTTCCCTGGTTGTCGTTTTCCTGACATATCTTGTGCAGAAAAGGCGACAGGTGGTGTAAGACACAATAAATTGCGAAATTTTGCGACACCTACTTTAAGGCGGATTTTGCATAAGGTGAAACTCACCTGAAAAGTTAAAAAAAGTAATTTGGCATCCCATTGTGAAACAATTATCCATAAAGTTAATATTCTCGCTTTCATACCTTTGGGAATCTATATTTGCATCCTTAAAGCCCCGTGGTCTTTTGTGAAAAAGCTTCTTAATAATGGCAGAGCTGACATCACCGACGTGCTTAGTAACACGCTCGGAGGGATAATCGGGATTGGTATTTATGCCTTGCTTTTTCTGACGAGTATTCCCCAACTTATCATGGAATTGATTGGCATAGTATTTTCTACTAAAAACCAGCCAATGCCTTCGCATATTCTAACGGTCTGGATACTACCCGCTTAAACATATCGGGGTCATCTTCCTTTAGATAACTGGCCATATCATGCTGATGGGACTTGTTAATTTCCAGAACCCAAATCTTCAGGTTTTTATCCACAACCACATCAATGCCGACATCTCCAAAATATCCATAAGCACGTTCAAGGAGAAGACAAGCTTCCGTACAAATCCTGATAATTTCATTTTCTTTCTCCGAAGCCTGCTCGGGGCTTAATCCAAAAATCATTTGGAGGGCTTCGCGGCCCAAGTGAATGGAAAACGGGTTATTGGTATGGATCTGACGGTTAATACCAACTTTGGCAATAATTCCTGAGCAGGTCCAATTTTTGCTTCCATCCTTTTGTAAAATGACCCGAAAATCTACCGGCTTTTCTTCAAAGTTTAATGAAACATCCTGCTGAATGATATATTCTCCTTTTTTCTTAAATTTCTGAGTCAACTGGAAAACTTGAGTTAAATCCTTCGCCCACTGTTCTGCTCCGGATTTTTCTTTAAATAAATACCCCTCCGGTGTTGTCTTTATTTTTATAATACCGTTTCCAAAGCGCCCTATTTGAGGCTTCAGGTAAACTGAGTTATAGTAGGTAAGCATCATCTGAAGGCTGTAAAGCCCGTCTAGTGTGGTTGTATAAGGAGTATGAACGAATCCGCCCGCAGACAATACTTCCCACATTTCCAACTTATTAAAAATCCGGGCATTAAAAATTTTGTTGTCTACATGTATTTTCAGCTTTTTCAAAACTTCCCCGTTTATTCTGGCTCTTCTGTAGATAACTGCGGGGAAAGGAAATATACCAGATTTCAAACGACCCTTTTCCTTGGCGTATGGCTCAAAATAATATCCTCTAATTTTTTTTGTCCTCATATCAATTCCGCTAACAGTGCAGAAATATACTAATCCTCTAATCTGCGAATAATTTTGGCAATACAACTTCCATCTTTCTATTCTTTTAGACGAAAGATACCCCTCTCTTACAAAAAAAGCAATCACCGGTCCAAGATAGATATCCTCACCGATTAATTTAATGTCATAAGGAATGGTCTCAGGAATGGTTAAGGCATCGGTTAAATCATTAGGCAATCCAATTATATTTTCATCTAATTCATCACATAGCTTAATACTAAGTTTTTTCTTCCAGTCTCCCAAATGGAGAGTGATCGTCCTGCATTCTATTTTGAAGTTTTGAAAAGTCTTAGGGGCTAGAAACATAACACCCGTTTCCTGACAAGGAATCCATCGTATATACAACAATCTCAACTCCTTTTGAGAAATTCCAAATTACTAATAATCGAAGATGAAATGATGAGTCAGTGACTTAAAATATTTACTTATTATCTATAATTTAAATATACTCAGATTACATAATACCTGTGCTTGATTTGATATAGCACATATTAATATTAAAAAAACGTAATATAGCATAATAAACATGCACCTTTTTATGTTAACAAGAATATGATGTAGCAGATGTAATAAAATCCAATTATACAGGAGGTAAGTAATATGGGGATTTTAGGTAATGGCTCAATTATACCCTTTGCTTCCGGAGCACCGGTCGTACTGACCACGATTGCCGGTGGTTTGGCAGGAACATCCGGTTTAATTGGTTTTGGCTCCTCAGCTCCGACTGTTAGTGCACTTGGTGCAACCATTGATCTCTCCGGTGGCCCCGGTGTATTGCTTAATATGGCCTTTTCTATGCCACGTGATGGGATGATTACATCAATAGCTGCATTCTTTAGTACAACAGCTGCATTAAGCCTTGTCGATGCCACAGTAACCATTAGAGCGCAATTGTACAGTTCTACCACACCTGATAACATTTTTAGTCCGATTCCAGGTACTGAAGTCACATTAACCCCTTCTCTTTCAGGTCTAGTTGTAGCTGGTGACATCAGCACCGGTCTGCTAACAGGCCTGGCAATACCTGTGGCGGCAGAAACCCGCTTATTAATGGTATTCTCTATAACAGCAACAGGCATAACTCTGCTTAATACTGTAGCAGGTTATGCCAGCGCCGGTGTTAATATCGTATAAGATTGATGCCAGAATTTAATGTTTATTTACGGTGGGTAAACTAAACCAAATTTATAGAGGGAGTGTCTCATATGATTAAATCATATGAGACACTCCCTCTTTTCGTTTTAATTTATCTTAGCCTTTGTTATTCCTCTATTCATGGAAATTCACCTGTCGGGCTTCCGCTACCTTCCGGCCATCCCGGTATAACAATAACGTACGAGCCGGGTTAGACACAGTTTTTTTATTTCTGCCGAACAGGAATCCAAACTTCACTATAAGCGTAATCTTTTTTATGTTCATCCATTTTAGTAAAAGAAAAAGAAGGGGCATTTATTACTTCGTAATTGGAAGAAAGAAGCCATTCTGAATATATTTTTGCCATTGTTTCTTGTAACGTAGAAGGAAAAGGTCCTTCATTTGGAAATATTGCCCAAGTATAGGCTCCGACTGGCACTTTTTCTAATAAATCACTTACTTGATTCTCAGTCGTTAAAATACCTATCAGATGAGTTAAATCTCCTTCTTCTTTTAAGAAATTAGCGTCAGCCTCATAAGAAGCATTGATGATTTCATATGGTTCAATATTTTGAAGAGAATGCATTTCTTGTTTTTGTTCGTCCGTTATGCTTTTTGCAAGCTTTACAATCTCGTTATTAACACCTTCAAATTGCATAGGGACACGTTTACTTACACCGACTAAATTAAACGCTGGTTTGTCTTCAATTCTAAATTCCATATTAATTCCTCCCTTGACGGTTATTATGAATGAAAGTTTGGGAAACGATTTACTTATGCCTTTTTTTCTTACATCCGAGGGTAAAAACCCACTCCACTTTTTAAATGCTCGAGTAAAGCCGTCCATTGACTGATAACCATATTTCAAAGCAACATCCGTTACTTTATCTCCTTGTAATAAATCCATACTTGCTTCTGACAATCTTCTGTTTTTGATATATTCACTAAGCGTCAACCCTGAAAGATAAAAAAATATCTTTCTAAAGTGATAGTCAGAAACCCCGGCATATTCAGAAATTATTTCAAGAGATAGATCATCGGTTAAATGATCTTCAATATAGTCGATCACATGATTTAATTCGTTTAACATTACTTCCCACCTTTCATATCTACATAATATCAAAGCTGCTTTTACGATGCTCGACTTTTTTAACATAAAAAATATCGAAGGCAAAATAAAGCAGGTTAACCACTATATGTAGTGGTTTTGAAGCCGAAAATGAGCAAAAAGCGGGCTGAAAAAGTGTATTTTTCGGCCCGGTTTTTTCGGGTTAGCGTATATTTATGGTTTACTTCTTTGAAAATTGAATTCCCCTCACTTTAATTATAACATATAAAAAATTGTAAATGCAGACTGTTAGGGTGTCAACTCTTAAAAGGCCTTGGCTCAGTTGACTCAGAAAGGCGCAAATACTACCCGGCAACTTATCGTTGTGAGTGCCTTAAATTTTGAAACAGCTAAATGTTATTTTATGATTAGTACAAAAATAATTGACAGCTAATGGGTATTATGGTAAGTTATTATCGTAATAATAAAAAAATGACATTTTGGGAGGTGAGAAACAACATTATGGTTTTCGAAGAGCGAAGAATTGGTGATTTGGCCAGTGTTACGACAGGTTTGGTTGTGAAGAGAAAACAAGCAGAGCTGCCGGAAGAAATAGTTACAACATACAGCATGCTGACTTTAAAGAGCTTTGAGCAAGATGGGTGGCTTAACACCGATGAGCTTGAAAACTTCGAAAGTAGCGAACATCTTGATCATAAGTACCTTACAAAAGAAGGAGACATTGTTATAAGGCTAAGCCATCCTAACACGGCTATAATCATAGATCATGAACAAGAAGGGTATATAATTCCTTCGCTATTTGCAGTTATAAGGTTGAGTACAAATGTTTTGCTCCCTGAGTATCTAAGCATTTATCTCAACAGCAACGTGATGAAACGATTTTACGTGAAAGGTGCTATAGGGTCTGCGATTCAGATAATCAAGACCAGTATGTTAAAAGATGCAGTTATACGGTTTCCTAATCTGGAGCGGCAAGTAAAGATAGTCGGACTATGTAGATTGATTGCTAAAGAAAAAAAGCTGCTATCCGAACTGGTAGAAGAAAAGTTCAGGTATTATAACGCAGTAATTAATAAGATGATTTAGGGGAGGACTCGAAAATGACAGTTAAAAAATATACCCAGGAAGAAGTCAATGGTACTTTATGGCGAGCATGTGATACATTCCGAGGTAAAATTGATTCATCAATTTACAAAGATTACGTTCTTGTAATGCTGTTTTTAAAGTATGTGAGCGATATTTACAAGGAAAATAAAGAAGAGCTCCTGAATAAATATGATAATGATGCCGAAATGGTTGAAAGGCAAATGCGCTATGAGCGATTTGTTTTAGATGAAATCTCCACTTTCGACTACATATACGATAAGAGGAATCAACCAGAGATAGGAGAAATCATTAACAAGGCCTTAGCTCATGTGGAAGAGGAAAACAAAACAAAGCTAAGAGGGGTCTTTAAGAATATTGACTTTAACTCCGAAGCAGTGCTTGGAAATACCAAAGAACGCAATGCCATGTTGAAGCACTTGCTAGAGGACTTCAAGAATTTAGATCTAAGACCGTCAAGGCTTATTGGAGAAGACGTTATTGGCAATGCATATGAATATATGATTTCTAACTTTGCTTCTGATGCTGGTAAAAAAGGAGGAGAGTTTTTCACACCTTCTGAAGTGTCAGAACTTTTGGCAAGACTTGTTAAACCGCAAGAGAATGATCGAATATATGACCCAACCTGTGGTTCCGGTTCTTTGCTGATTAAAGCTTTTAACAAAGTGCCCAATGGTAAAGCGCAGATTTATGGCCAGGAGAGAAATGGCCAGACTCATTCACTTTGTAGAATGAACATGTTCCTACACAACATTGATGATGCCAAAATAGCATGGGGTGATACCCTGTCGAATCCACTACACCTCGAAAATGATAAGCTAATGAAATTCCAGGTTGTGGTGGCTAATCCTCCCTTCTCATTAGACAAATGGGCTATGGGTTTTGCCGGGGAGGGCAATGATAAGGAATTTAAAATGGAAGAAGGCAATGATCCATATAAAAGATTTGGCTGGGGTGTCCCGCCATCATCGAAGGGAGATTACGCCTTTGTTTTGCATATGCTGCACTCTTTGGCTGAGGGAGGCAGAATGGGGGTTGTACTTCCTCATGGTGTTCTCTTTAGGGGTGCCAGTGAGGGAAAGATTAGGAAACAGATTATTGATATAAACTTACTGGATGCAGTGATTGGATTACCGTCCAACCTGTTTTTTGGGACGGGTATACCCGCCTGTATCCTGGTATTTAAGCCAAACAGAGCTAGAGAAGATGTTCTTTTCATAGACGCATCAGGTGATGACTACTATGAAAAAGGGAAAAATCAAAATAAACTCAGAGAAGAAGACATTCAGAGAATAGTTAATGCCTATGAAAATTACCAGACCATAGATAAATTTGCTTACGTGGCCACCCGAGATGAAATCAAAGAGAACGACTATAACCTGAACATTCCTAGATATGTAGACACCTTTGAAGAAGAAGAAATGGTGGATATGGAGGCAGTGGCTGAGAATATTTCACGGATAAAGGCGGAGCTTGCCGAAGTAGAGGCAGAAATGGCCCAGTATCTTGAAGAATTAGGGCTGTCATAAAGTACAATCATGGTTTGAGAGTTGATAATCTTATTTGATCGGAGGAACAGAATGATGAGTGAAGTGATCAAGAGCTCTAGCCAAAGCTTTGAGGAAATAAAGCATTTTACCGAGGATGGTATAGAGTTCTGGTACGCTAGAGAGTTAGCGACAGTGCTGGACTATAGAAGTTGGGATAAGTTTACTAATGTCATTGAAAAGGCAAAGGATTCTTGCGGAAACAGTGGACAAGACATAGAAGACCATTTTTCCCGCGTGGGAAAAATGGTTGAACTAGGCTCAGGAGCTCAACGGGAAATAGAAGATATAATGCTATCCCGCTATGCCTGCTATCTGGTAGTACAAAATGGTGACCCAAGAAAAGAGGTCATAGCTTTAGGACAGACATATTTTGCTGTCAAAACCCGTGAACGAGAGATAGAGGAAGAGTTCGAACAATTAAATGAGGACCAGAAGCGTCTTGCTATTCGAAACGAGATGACAAATCATAACAAGTCGTTGGCAGAGGCCGCCCACATGGCAGGGATTGATCACCCAAAAGATTATGCAATCTTTCAAAATAAGGGCTACCAGGGGCTTTATGGAGGACTTGGAGTGAAGGATATTCATAAACGAAAGCGCTTGAAAAAGAGTCAAAAAATTTTGGACCATATGGGAAGTACAGAGCTGGCAGCCAATCTCTTTAGAGCAACTCAAACCGATGAAAAAATCCGACGGGAAAATATAAAAGGAAAATCCGTTGCCAATAGAACCCATTTTGAAGTTGGGCAAAAGGTGAGGAAGACTATTGAAGAGCTTGGGGGCACAATGCCTGAGGAACTGCCAACACCGGAGAAAAGTGTCAGGCAAATTGAAAAAGAACTGGAAAAGAAAAAGGTGTTGGTGGGTGGTAAAGAGTGAGACAGGAGATAAAGGATAGGATTGAGAAGATAAGAAATGGGGAAGTGCCTGAAGGGTATAAGGAAGTAGGGAACAATTTAATTCCTTTTGAATGGAAACTGGATAAAACCTTGAATTTAATTAAAAGAATTAGAAAGCCTGTTTCAGTAGAGCTTGCTCAAAAGTATAGACAAATAGGAATCAGGTCTCATGGAAAAGGGATTTTTTATAAAGATGAGGTGAGCGGCGAGCAACTTGGAAATAAAGCGGTTTTTTGGGTAGAACCAGACTGTTTTATTGTTAACATTGTTTTTGCATGGGAAATGGCAGTGGCAAAGACGACTATTAACGAAAGGGGTATGATTGCTTCGCACCGTTTTCCAATGTATAAACCTGTACTAAACTTATTGGATTTAGATTACTTGACATATTACTTTAAATCTAACCAAGGGAGAACTCTTCTTGAGCTGGCTTCACCAGGGGGGGCTGGTCGAAATAAAACATTAGGCCAAACTGAATTTTTGGAGTTAAATATACCCGTACCGTCTCTTCCAGAACAACAAAAAATCGCTTTTATCCTCTCTACATGGGACAAAGCCATCGAACTTAAGGAGCAACTCATTGAACAAAAGAGAGAGCAAAAACGAGGGCTGATGAAGAAACTTTTGACTGGTGAAATGAGATTGCCAGGCATTCACGGTAAGTGGGAGGAAGTTAGGTTAGGCGATGTAGCCGATATGCATAGTGGTGGTACACCCAAATCTACAATTTCTGAGTATTATGATGGAGATGTTCCCTGGGTGTCCATCGCGGATATGACAAAGAGAGGTAAGTATATTGAGTATACCGAGCGCAATATCAGTAAACTAGGATTGGAGAATAGTTCAGCTAAGTTATACCCTAAAGGAACGGTGTTATATGCAATGTACGCCTCAATAGGTGAATGTAGCATATCGAAAATAGAGCTAACCTCAAGTCAAGCTATACTTGGCATTAGACCAAAGAAACATTTAAATAACGAATTTCTATATTATTACCTATTTTCGATGAAAGAAAAGTTGAAGTTAAACGGTCAAAAAGGTACTCAATCTAATTTGAACACTGGGATCGTAAAAGACTTAAAAATTGTATTGCCTGAAATTGATGAGCAGATGGCAATTGTAAATATTCTATTAACTAGCGACAAAGGAATAGAGCTTCTTGAACAAGAACTTGAAGCCCTAAAGCTCCAGAAAAAAGGACTAATGCAATTATTATTAACAGGCATAGTCAGAGTTCAGAACTAGAATCTTATCAAATCACGGAAAGGGGTGATAATATGAACAGAGCCAAAGACTATGACGAAATGAATATATCCCAAATACCTGCACTAGAGGTCCTAAAAAAACTTGGCTATATTTATTTACCGCCGGACATAGCTGAATCAATGCGCGGTAATCTATATAACGTCATTCTAAAGGACATTCTTTATACTAAATTAAAAGAACTTAACGGTTTCGAATACAAGGGGAAACGTTATAAGTTCTCAGAAAAGAATATCAACCAAGCCATCTTAGACCTCGATGAGGCTTTAACAGATGGTCTAATCAAAACAAATGAAAAAATCTATGATTCCTTAGCCCTTGGAAGAAGTTATCCTGAAAGACTGCCTGATGTGGATGGCACGAAATCCTTTAACCTAAACTACATTGACTGGAACCATCCGGAAAACAATGTTTTTCATGTAGTGGAAGAGTTTAGTGTAGAACGAGAAGATGGTCAGGGAACCATTCGGCCTGATATTGTGCTGTTTATCAATGGGATTCCCTTTGGAGTAATGGAATGTAAGAAGGCTTCTATCTCCATTGCACAAGGCATCAGCCAGATGGTGAGAAATCAAAGTAAAGAGTATGCTCCTCATCTTTTTAAGTTCATTCAGATTGTTATGGCTACCAATAAGAATGAAACCCAATATGCTACCACAGGTACACCAAAAAGGTTTTGGTCTATTTGGAAAGAAGATGAGCAATTTGAAGAGTACGGTTGGTTTAAGGCTGAACTTGCAAAGACAGTGGAAGGCAGGATCCCTACCACTCAGGATAAGAATATCGTGTCTCTTTTTCACCCTAAACGGATCGTGGAATTAATGAGGTATTTCACGCTTTTTGATAAGAACGTAAAGAAAATTTCCCGCTATCAACAGTATTTTGCCATTAAAGGAATAATTAAGACGATAAAAGAGACTGACAAAAATGGTAACCGGCAATCAGGGGTTATCTGGCATTCCCAAGGATCGGGCAAGTCTTTGACCATGGTCATGCTTGCACGATTTATCCTTACCGAGTTGGCTGATGTGCACCCTCAGGTATTGGTAATCACAGATCGTATTGAACTTGACAGCCAAATCCATAAAACCTTTAACCATTCCAGGATTAAGGCGGAAAGAGCTACAAGCGGCAGGAACTTAGTTGATTTAATTAATAATAATGGAGCGGATATCATTACTTCCCTGGTACATAAATTTGACACAGCATCCAAGCACCAAAAACCTGTTTTGTCTAAGAATATATTTGTTTTAATTGATGAATCCCATAGAACTCAATACGGAGAACTGCACATTAAAATGAAGAAGGTGTTCCCTGCTGCCTGCTATCTTGGCTTTACCGGAACACCACTAATGAAAAAAGAAAAGAGCACCATGAATAAGTTTGGCAGCAGAATGATCCATAAGTATACTATCAAAGACGGAGTTGAAGATGGTGCCATTGTGCCCCTTCTATATGAAGGCAGACTAGTAGAACAGACTGTAAATAGAAATGCTATTGATAAACGTATTGAAATGATTATCCGTAATCTTAATGAAAAGCAAGCAGAAGAACTCAAAAATAAATGGAGCAGGTTTGAAGCAATTGCCTCATCAGAACAAAGGATCAGGCTCATAGCTGATGATATTTTTGTTCACTTCGACAAGTTTTATAAAGGGACTTTTGCAAAAGCCATGCTAGCTACGGCTTCAAAGTTTGATGCAATACGTTATCAAGAAGCCTTTGAGGAATTTGACGATATCAGTACCGCCGTTGTTATTTCTTCACCGGATCAACGTGAAGGGTATGAAGAAGTTGACGAAGAGCCAAAGGATAGAGTTATCAAGTTTTGGAATAAACTAATGGAAGGTTACTCTGATCCACATAAATATGAAGAGCATATAAAAAGTGAGTTTGTTGATGGTGATGAATTGGACATCTTAATCGTCGTTGACAAACTTTTGACGGGTTTTGATGCCCCGAGAGCATCTGTACTTTATGTAGATAAGCCAATGAAGGAGCACACCTTGCTTCAAGCCATAGCCAGGGTTAACCGGTTATATGATGGGAAAGACTTTGGGCTTATTGTCGATTACCGGGGACTAATCGAAGAACTGGACTCAGCGATGAAAACATATTCCGGAGCCGGACTTGAAAATTTTGATGGTAAAGACATCGAGGGAGCACTGGTAGATGTTATAAATATCGTTGGTAAGCTTCGGGAGGCTTATTCTAATGTAGCTGCTATTTTTAAAGGAATCAAGAATAAATCAGACAAGGAAGAATATGAAACTATCCTTGCCGATGAGGGGATTAGAGATGAATTTTATAATGAGCTTTGCCAGTTTGGTAAGTATTTAGGGATAGCCCTTGAGTCTGAGCACGTTTATAATGCTCTTGGGGAAAAGGATATTGCACTATATAAAAAAGAGCTTAAGTTTTATCAGGAGCTTAGAGCGTCTGTAAAGCTAAGATATTCCGATACCATTGATCATAAAGAATACGAACCTAAAATGAGAAATCTTATGGACACCTATATTGCAGCAGAAGATGTTATTCAGATTACGGCGCCGGTGGATATCCTTAACGAAAAAGAATTTAGTGATGAGCTCATGAGGTTGGGTTCGCCCATGGCGAAAGCAGATGCTATTCGTACAAGGATGACCAAGCGTATCAATGAAAAGTGGGACGAGAACCCTGCTTATTATAAAAAATTCTCAGAACGCATTGAAGAGATTATTAATCAATATAAAGAAAAACGAATCTCAGAAGCAGAATACCTTGAGAAAATGCATACCGTTATGGAGGACTTTAGGAAAGGTTACTCGGGGACGGTTTATCCGGAAAAAATTAAACATAATGTTCATGCTCAAGCCTTTTACGGTGTTATCAGGGAAGTCCTGGAAGACGAGAACCTATGTAGTGCAAATGCCGGCGATGTTGTAAAGGAAACTAAAGAAATATATAATTATGAAAACATTTTAGCTGACATTGCTACTGATATTGATATTATTATCGAAAGACACAGTAAAGTTGATTGGCATGATAACCCGGACGTACATAAAAGAATATCTCAGGAAATTGATGGATTACTCTATTTATGTAAAAAGAAGCACTTCCCGGAACTATCCTTTAGCCAGATTGACAGGATTATTGAAAACATAAAAACCGTTGCACTTAGACGATATTAAGGTGATAGTTGTGGAAAAGCATAAAATTATATACAACGGAAAAACAATTGAATTTGAGTTACAGCGAAAAAAGGTAAAAAACATAAATTTAAATGTAAAGCCCGACATGACAATTGCAGTTTCAGCCAATGAGAATGTTCCGCTTACTTACATCCTTGATTTCGTTAAGGGCAAGGCCCCCTGGATAATAAAAAACGTCAGCTATTTTAAAGATGTTCAACCAGAGCATAACACCAGGAAAGACTACGTTAGTGGCGAAGGCTTTAAGTATCTTGGCAAGCAGTACCGCCTTGAGGTTGAGGAAGTGGATTCAAATGAGCCTGAGCATGTTAGGTATTATCAGGGGTTTATAGTCCTTCAAGTTAAAGATAAGAAAAACTATAAGCGAAAAGAAAAACTCATAAATATTTGGTTCAGAGAGAAGGCTGAAATTAACTTTAAAGAGAGTCTGGACCGCGTATACCCAATGATCGAGAAGTATGGCATAAAGAGACCCGCAATTGATATTAGAACCATGAAAGCCAGATGGGGTTCTTGCATAAAAGATAAGAACATCATCATGCTTAACTATGAGCTGATTAAGGCACCAAAATTCTGTATTGATTATGTAGTTCTTCACGAGTTGATACACTTTAAATATCGAAATCACGATGGACAATTTTATAATTTCATGACCTCTCTGATGCCCGACTGGAAACAAAGAAAAGAAATTCTGGATGAAGAAGTTGTCAGAGAGCTTTAATATTACCCAAGCCAATTACTATCTTTATGGATTAATTCTGTTTATTCCCATTTGCCGGTGCTATAATGCAATAGCACGTTTATGCGATCCGTTGGAGGGGTATGATTATCAAAGCAGGAATTGCAAAAGGGGGTAAACATATGAGTTCATATGTGCTTGGTTTTGACGATATTGACAAAACAAAAATCATGGTTGTTGGGGGTAAAGGTGCGAACCTGGGGGAGCTTTCCGGGATTGAAGGAATATGCGTACCAGATGGCTTCTGTATATCTACTGAGGCATTCAAAAGAATCCTGGGGAAAGCGTCGTCGATTAACAAATTACTTGACCGGTTATCTCTTCTAAAGGTGGCAGACCGGGACAAAATCGGTGAACTTAGTGGTGAAATTCGCCGGATCATTGAAGGGATAGACATCCCTGAAGACATTAATGAAGAGATCACCCGCCAACTATTAAGGCTTGGAGAAAAAAATGCCTATGCAGTACGCTCCAGCGCAACTGCAGAGGATTTACCGGCGGCCTCCTTTGCAGGCCAGCAGGATACGTATCTGAACATTATTGGAAAGAAGGCAATCCTAAAGCATATTAGCAAGTGCTGGGCATCGCTGTTTACCGAGAGGGCAGTAACCTACCGCATTCAAAGCGGTTTCGACCATCGTAAGGTCTACCTGTCCGTGGTTGTTCAGAAGATGGTCTTCCCGCAGACGGCAGGAATTTTGTTTACTGCCGATCCCGTAACGAACAACAGGAAGGTGCTATCCATTGACGCCGGCTTCGGACTTGGTGAGGTCCTTGTTTCCGGCCTGGTGAATGCTGATATCTATAAAGTGCGTGATGGCAAGGTTATCGATAAGAAGATATCCACCAAGAAGTGGGCTTCATATGCCTTAAACGATGGCGGTACGATAGAACAGGAGATTGAGCCTGAGCAGCAGAACAGGCAAGCGCTGACAGATGAGCAGATTTTGCAGCTTGAGAGCATGGGCAGAAGGATCGAAGCGCATTTCGGCTGCCCCCAGGACATCGAATGGTGTTTGGCAGATGATGCATTTTATATTGTCCAGAGCCGGCCAATCACTGCTTTATACCCCATCCCTGAAGTGAATGATCAGGAAAATCACGTTTATATATCTGTCGGTCATCAACAAATGATGACCGATCCCATAAAACCACTGGGATTGTCTTTTTTTCTGTTAATAACTCCTGCACCCATGCGCAAAGCCGGTGGAAGGTTGTTTGTTGATGTCACACATATGCTGGCTTCACCTGATAGCAGGGAGATTTTATTAAATACTATGGGGCAGCACGATCCGCTCATGAAAGATGCACTCGTGACCATAACTGAGCGAGGAGATTTTATAAAACCGTTGCTGAAGGATACAGTAGAACCGGGTTCCAATAAAAGCAATAAGGTCGTGTCGACTTTGGGTTTTAGAACACAGATTGAAAACGATCCGAAAATCGTTTCTGATTTGATTAAGAGCAGTCAAACATCGATAGAAGAGTTAAAGCAAAAGATCCAAACGAAATCAGGATCAGATTTATTTGATTTTATCCTGGAAGATATCCAGGAGTTAAAGGAGATTTTATCTAACCCACAAAGCAGGGCGGTGTATATGGCTGCTATGGATGCTTCATCATGGATCAATGAAAAAATGAACGAGTGGTTAGGTGAAAAAAACGCAGCAGACACGCTTTCTCAATCTGTACCAAACAATATTACTGCGGAAATGGGTCTGGCGTTATTGGATGTCGCAGATGTGATTCGTCCTTATCCGGAAGTAATTGATTATTTGCAACATGTTAAAGATGATAATTTTTTGGATGAACTGGTTAAGTTTGATGGTGGACAGGAAACCAGGGAAGCTATCTATGCTTACCTTAGTAAATACGGAATGCGATGTGCCGGAGAAATCGATATTACTAAAACTCGGTGGAGTGAAAAACCAACTGCACTCGTCCCCATGATTATCAGCAACATCAAAAACTTTGAGCCTAATGAAAGTAATCGGAAATTTGAGCAAGGGCGCGAGGCCGCTTTGAAAAAAGAACAAGAATTATTAGACCGATTAAAGCAATTACCCGATGGTGAACAAAAAGCCAAAGAGACAAAACGAATGATTGACCTAATCCGGAATTTCAGTGGGTTTAGGGAATATCCAAAATACGGCATGATTAATCGCTACTTCGTTTATAAGCAGGTTTTACTGAAAGAAGCCGAACAACTTGTACAAGCAGGCGTTATTAATGAAAAAGAAGATATATATTATCTCACTTTTAAAGAACTTCGCGAAGTCGTACGCGCAAAGAAACTGGATTACCAAATCATAAGCCTTCGAAAAGATGAGTACAAATTATATGAAAAACTAGCTCCCCCACGTGTTATCACATCTGATGGTGAAATCATTACAGGTGAGTACAAACGAAGGAATCTCCCGGCAGGCGCTATTGCAGGTCTGCCTGTTTCTGCCGGAGTTGTAGAGGGACGGGCACGTGTCATCTTAAACATGGAAGATGCTGAGCTGGAAGATGGAGATATATTAGTCACCTCCTTTACTGACCCTAGCTGGACACCATTGTTTGTATTCATAAAAGGCCTGGTCACCGAAGTCGGTGGACTGATGACCCACGGAGCAGTTATCGCACGTGAATATGGCTTACCGGCAGTTGTCGGAGTAGAAAATGCTGCCAAACTGATAAAAGATGGGCAGCGAATTCGTGTGCATGGAACAGAAGGGTATATAGAAATCCTATATACCTCTTAGTATTCGTGGTGCTCTTCAGCATCTTTTTTTGTTTCATGAACCGTACCATGTGGATGCTCAGGCGGCGCATAAATTGAGTATAATTTAAGTGATTTATAACCTGTGTTAATCAGATTGTGCCATTTACCAGCAGGTATAATAACTGCAAAATCATCACACACTTTTGCTTGAAAATAAAGATTATCTTTTCTATCCCCCATCATTACAAGTCCTTGACCTTCTTCAATGCGTATAAATTGATCAAGGTGGGGATGTACTTCTAAACCTATGTCTTCCCCAACATTGATGGACATTAAGGTAAGTTGTAGATGGCATCCTGTCCATAAAGCGGTACGGAAAGTATTGTTTTGTTTAGTAACCTCCTCAATATTAACTACAAATGGTTCTGGTCCATAATCTTTTAATTTAGTAAACTGTTTCCAATAGTCGGAATAATACATCGGTGTATTTACCCAGTAAGGATATGGATATGCTCCATAAGCATTATACATAATATATGGGTTATACATTGATGGATTATGGTAGTTAGGGCATGGATATGGTTTATAAATATTATACATATTATACATTTCATCATTCCTATCATAGCATTTATTAATATTATATGCTTATGTTTAGAGAGGGTGCTTTAATTGCTTTTAAGGACGGCTCAGGAGCGGAATACGCCATGGGGGCCGAAAGCTGTTTCAACCATCTGAATGACTTTGGTTATTAAAAATCTCAAATAAAACTACCCGATGGGGTGGGTAGCCCTGGAGAAGTTCAAAGGACTGAAGGTCGCCGGTGATTTAACAGCGCTGGATAAATTCAGCGATAAGGGTGAAATTGGCGGTTATGCCCTGGAGAGCCTGGCGACCCTGGTTTAGGAAGGTCTGGTTGCGGGTTACGGGAATACGATAAACCCCCTGGGCAAAACCACCCGCAACTGATGCGTATAGGATAGCAGCTAAAATACCGGCTGCTTATCCTATACGCTTTTTTTTAAAATCTAATACGATATAGATATAAATAGATGTTATAATAAAAATAAGGGAAAATTTGTCGATTATAAAAAGCTATAGATAAAGGGGGAACGTTCATGCCCAAAGCTAGGCAATACAACACCAAAAGCCTGTACTTTCCAAGTCGAATAACAAGGGTATAAACGCTAGAATAAAAGTAAGCCAGAATTAAAGAAAACGCCAGGAAAAAAGTGAGCCACTTGTAATAAAAAT
>NZ_JAHHUL010000033.1 GCF_019008365.1 Phosphitispora fastidiosa
TATACGAGGCCCGTACGTACGGTTCTGTGAGAGCGAAGAAGTCGGGAAATTATTCCCGACTTCTAGCTACTCGATTAAGCCCCGGATTGTTTTAAGCCTTGAACTTCTGTATAAGTAAATCAAGTTTCTCAGACATCTTTGAAAGAATTTTGGATGAGGCGGCAATTTCTTCAATGGAGGCTGCCATTTCCTCAGTGGAAGCCGAAATTTCATTAGCAGCAGAAGCGCCCTTTTCCGAGATTGCAGAAATATGGCTGATAGAAGATACTACCTGGTCACTGCCCGCAGCCATCTCTTCTGTTGCCGCAGTATTTTCCTGAGTTACTGCAGCCACAGTCTCAATACTTTGGACAACTTCACCGCTGCCTGCAGCTGCCTGTTGGGCACCGGCTGAAATTGCATTCACCTGGTCAAGAACCTCGCCGACAGTTGCCGTAATTTCATCAAGAGCCTTGCCTGCCGTTGTTGCCAGGTTAACCCCTGCCTCAACTTCATGGGTTCCCTCTTCCATAGCGTTTACTGCCCGGTCAATGCCCTTCCGGATATCTGTTACCAGAACGGCTATTTCTTTGGTAGCTGAGCCAGACCTTTCGGCGAGTTTTCTTACTTCATCAGCCACAACCGCAAAACCCTTTCCGTGCTCCCCAGCCCTTGCGGCCTCGATGGCGGCATTTAAGGCCAGCAGGTTTGTCTGTTCAGCAATTTCATCAATGACTTCAATAATTTCACCGATTTGTTGAGAACGCTGCCCAAGTTCCTTAATTTTTTCGGCAGTTTCATAAACCTTATCCTTTATCCTGCCCATTCCATTGATAGTGTCCAAAACTGCCTGGCTGCCGTTTTTGGCTACAGTTGATGTTTTCATCGCACTATCAGAAACCTGTCCGGCATTTGCAGCAACTTCTTCTATGGCAGCCGCCATTTCCGCCACGGAAGTTGATACCCTGTTGACAGATGAAGCCTGCTCCTGGGCGCCGCTGGCGATATGCCCTATGGTTTCACCTAACTGCTCAACTACTTTGCCTATTTCAAAGATGCTTTGTGAGAGGCTTGCATTTCCGGCAGCAACTTCCTGAACGGCGGCAGCGCCGCGTGATACCACAAGGGAGGATTCGCCGGAGTTTTTCGATAGCTGTATGCTGGTTTCTGCGACATGTGAAGCAGCCTCTTTAACCTGATTAATCAGAGAACGGATATTGGCGATCATTTCATTAAACGCATTTGCCATTGCACCTATTTCATCATTTGAAGTAACTTCAACAGTTTGGGTAAAATCTCCCTCAGAAACAAGCCGTGTCTTTTCAACTACATGATTAATCGGGGCCAGGATACGCCCCACCACAAAGGCCATTAGCAAAACTGAAACAGCGATAACGATGACGGCAACAAGAACCGCGGACTTAAGGGCATCAGTTTGGGCTGTTTCCAGAACCTCAACCGGGATTCCCATCCTCATGGCTCCCCAATGCTGACCGTCAATCTTCACCGGATATGAAACGTCGTAAATCAATTCCCCTGTATCACGGTTGTATAACTGGGCCAGGGGAGCGGTGGCTTCGGCTGCCTTTATACCTACCGGGTCATTAAAAACCCGGCCTTCTCTGTCAAGACTGCTGTGAACATAGGCTTTGCCGGTTTTGTCGACCAGTACCAGGTATCTTACCTCATCATCAAACTCCATAAGTTCCTTGTAAGCATCTCTTAAGAGGTTATAATTTTTGCTGTTAACAGAATCCTGAGCCATACTGACAAAGGACGCCAGTACCATCATACCTTTGTCTTCGAGTTCACTGTGAAGTACCCCGGTTTCCCGGCGGTAACCCACAAATGTTGATACAATAAGGGCAATACATATTATCAGCACTGCCGTAAAGTTAACCTTCCACTGAATGCTTTTGCCAAGCTTTCCAATCATAATAATTTCACCTGCCCATACTCCTGATAATGTTTGAAATACTGCACAATAAAGTAGATTAAGACCTGAATTACCTATTTTCCCTCCTTATCAGACAGATTTTTTTACTTAGACAGTCAGAAACTTACACTTGTAATACTATCGTAAATAACAGCAAAAATCTTTACATTAACTAACAACAATTTTACAAAATACTATAAAATAGATTCCATTTAAAGATACGTTTGACAATACCGCCCGGTTTGTTATAATATATATTTCAGACATATTTAATTTGATATTATTTTTAAATGCGTTGAAGGAGAGTAGTAGAATACCTGACCTCACAGAGAGGGGTGGCCCCTGGCTGAAAGGCTCCCTGGTGGTTAAAGGGTTCGAAGTCGCTCCGGAGTTGTGCCGCCGAGGGCTTTTAGTAGGCGGCGCCGGGCAGCCCGTTACAGCGAATCAGGAGAGCCGGAACCTCTAAAGGGTATCCGGAATTAAGGTGGTACCGCGGAAACTTCTTTCGTCCTTACAGGATAAAGGAGTTTTTTTATTTTTACTCGTACTGTTAGCTCTCGAAAATGACCTGGAGTGCATATGCCACGGTCATTTCTAAAGCTAATAGCAGAGAGAAAACGAAAAGTGCAGGAGGAAGAGGAATGGAACAGAAAAACATACCAACTACTTACGACCCGCAGCAGGTTGAAAAGAGACTTTATGAGTTCTGGGAAACAAACGGTTTTTTCCATGCTAAAGTGGAAAAGGATAAAAAACCGTTTGCTATTGTGATGCCCCCGCCCAATGTCACCGGCGCTCTGCACATGGGACATGCCATGGACAATACACTTCAGGATATCCTGATCAGGTGGCGGCGGATGCAGGGGTATAATGCCCTCTGGATGCCGGGCACAGACCATGCCGGGATTGCCACCCAGGCTAAGGTTGAGGAGCAGATTGCCAAAGAAGGCTTGTCCAAATATGACCTGGGCCGGGAAAAGTTCCTGGAACGTGTCTGGGAATGGAAAGAAATGTACCATGACAGGATTGCCGGTCAGTTAAGGGTTATTGGTTCCTCCTGTGACTGGGAGCGGGAACGCTTTACCATGGATGAGGGCTGTTCGCGGGCGGTTCAGAAGGTCTTTGTGGACCTTTACCGCAAGGGACTGATTTATCAGGATAATTATATCATCAACTGGTGTCCCAAATGCCGTACTACAATTTCAGATATTGAAGTGGAGCATGAGGAACAGGCCGGTCATTTTTATCATTTGAGGTATCCGGTAAAACACAGTGATGAATATGTTTTCCTGGCCACAACACGGCCGGAAACCATGCTTGGTGATACTGCCGTGGCAGTCCATCCCGATGATGAAAGATATGGTCACCTGGTAGGCAAAACCGTAATCCTTCCCATAGTAGGGAGGGAAATCCCGGTAGTTGCCGATGCCTATGTTGACCCTGAATTTGGGACAGGTGTAGTCAAAATAACTCCTGCTCATGACCCCAATGATTTCGAGGTTGGCAAGAGGCACAACCTCCTGGAGATCAATGTCATGAACCTCGATGGCACCATGAATGAAGAGGCAGGCAAGTATCAGGGGATGGACAGGTACGAATGCCGCCGGGAGATTCTTAAGGAACTGGAGGAAGGCGGTTTCCTCCTCAAGGTTGAGGACCATGCTCATGCGGTGGGCCAATGCTACCGGTGTGCGACAACTGTTGAGCCAATGATCTCCAAGCAGTGGTTCGTTAAAATGAAGCCCTTGGCTGAACCGGCTATCAGGGCAGCTAAAGACGGGCGGGTCAGGTTCGTCCCGGAGAGGTTTACCAAGGTCTATCTCAACTGGATGGAAAACATCCGTGACTGGTGCATATCGCGCCAATTATGGTGGGGACACCGGATACCCGTATGGTACTGCCGGGACTGCGGCGAGATTATTTGTGATACTGAAGCGCCTTCCAGTTGCCATAAATGCAACAGCCAACAGCTGGAACAGGACCCTGATGTGCTGGATACCTGGTTCAGTTCGGGACTGTGGCCCTTCTCCACTCTGGGATGGCCTGAAAAAACCCCTGAACTGGAACATTTTTATCCAACATCGGTTTTGGTTACCGGCAGGGATATTATATTTTTCTGGGTGGCCAGGATGATATTTATGGGTTTGGAATTTATGAAGGAACCTCCCTTTGCCGAAGTCTTCATCCATGGCCTGATATTGGACGCCCAGGGCAGGAAGATGAGCAAGTCCCTGAACAACGGTGTTGACCCCATAGAAGTTATTGACAAATTTGGCGCTGATACTCTCAGGTTTATGCTGATTACAGGCAATACCCCGGGGAACGATTTGAGGTTCCACTTTGAGCGTCTGGAGAACACGCGTAATTTTGCCAATAAAATATGGAATGCTTCCCGGTTTGTAATGATGAACCTTGAAGGGTTCAGCCCGGAAGAAGTTGGTCAGGACTATTCGCTGGCAGACAGGTGGATTTTGTCCCGTTATAATGAAACAGTCGGGGAAGTTACCCGGAACCTGGAGAGATATGACCTGGGTGAAGCGGCCAAAATAATTTACGAATTTATCTGGAACGAGTTCTGTGACTGGTATATTGAATTGGTTAAACCGGCTTTGTATGGTAAAAAGGATGAAACCAGCAAAAAGACAGCCCAATATGTACTTTGGTACGTGCTGTCAAACACCCTTAAACTGCTGCACCCGATGATGCCATTCATTACTGAGGAAATTTGGCAGCATTTGCCCCATGAGGGTGAAACCATTATGACACAGGAGTGGCCCGTATTCAGTGATTTATTAAAAGATAATGAAGCAGTGGAAAAAATGACTGTGGTTATGGAAACAGTAAAAGCCGTAAGGAACATCAGGGGTGAAATGAATGTCCCGCCTTCACGAAAAGCAGAAATCATTATTGCTGCGAATACAGACATAAACTATATTGCTCTGAATGATGGCAGGGAATATATTGAGCAGTTAGGAGCAGCAGCGGAATTGGCGGTTTCGCGTTCCCTTGATAATAAGCCGGAACAGGCAGTTACGGCTATAACCCGGGGTTTGGAAATATTTATGCCCCTTAAGGGCCTGATAGATATTGATAAGGAGATTGCCAGGCTGCAGAAAGAACTGGCCGCTTTGCAGAAAGAACTTATCCGGGTTAATGGCAAACTATCCAATAAGGGATTCCTTGACAAAGCGCCTGCCGATGTCATCGAAAAGGAAAAGGCCAAACAGGACGGATTCATAGAAAAGAAAAGCGTCTTGGAGGAAAGACTGAAAAGTTTGCAGTAACAGAGTCCGAGACCAATAAGCATGAGTAACAGCGTGTTGGATGAAAGGAACGGGAAAATGAACTTCGATGAATCAATTGAATTTTTGCGAAATCTTACCAAATTTGGCTTTAACTTCGGCTTGAACCGGATTGAAGAACTCCTGAGGAGGCTCGGGAACCCCCAACGGGAACTCAGGGTTATCCATGTGGGCGGGACCAATGGAAAGGGATCCACGGCTGCGATGATTGCCGGCATTTTGCAGGCTGCGGGTCACAAAACCGGAATGTTTACCTCTCCACATATTCATTCCTATTGTGAAAGGTACAAGATTGATGCCATTGATATCAGCAGGGATCGCATCGCTGAAATGATGACTGTTCTCAGGCCGCACCTGGAGGAAATGGTTGCGGAAGGCTTTGAGCATCCTACTGAATTTGAGGTCAGTACGGCGCTTGGTTTCCTGTACTTCTACCGCGAGAAGGTGGATTTCCTGGTTCTGGAGGTGGGCCTGGGGGGAGCCATTGATTCTACCAATGTGGTTATTCCTCTGGTGTCGGTAATTACTAATGTGGCTATGGACCATATGGACTACCTGGGCAATTCGGTGCGGGAGATTGCCGGGGTTAAATCAGGAATAATCAAGCGGGGCGTGCCTGTGGCAACTGCTGCTGATGACCCTGATGCCCTGGAAGTTATCCGGGAAGCGGCCCGGGAAAGGGGCTGCCGTCTTCTGGAGGTAGGGCGGGAGGTTACCTGGCAATCAAAAACCAGTACCCCTGAAGGTCAGGAATTTGACATATTCACCCCACAGAGAGTCTATAAAAACATGTTCCTAAAGTTAGCAGGGCATCACCAGGTGGTCAATGCAGCAACCGCAGTTGCGGCAATCGAACTGCTTGCCGGGCATGTATATCTAATTGATGAAAAGGCAGTGGCCCGCGGTCTTGCCGCGGCTAAGTGGCCGGCGCGGCTGGAGATAGTCAGGGAAGACCCCAGGGTGGTACTTGACGGCGCACATAACCTCCATGGTTCGGCCACCCTGAAAAAAGCCCTTACTGAAGTGTTTTCCTACAGGAGCCTTATCCTGGTATTCGGAATGCTTGGAGACAAGGAACGGGAAAAGGTCGTCGCTATGCTGGCGCCGCTGGCCAGGGCAGTGGTCGTCACTAAACCCAATTCCCCCAGGGCCGGGGACTGGGAGAAGATAGCTGATGAGGTCAGGAAGTATGTCAATGAGGTTTACCTGATTGAGAATATCCATCAGGCTGTGCAAAAGGGGATCGAAATGGCCGGTTCCGAAGACCTGGTCTGTATCACCGGCTCACTTTACATGGTGTCTGAAGCCAGAGAGCTGTTTGCCGGGCGGTTGTAAAGCGGGTCCGGTTTGCCAAAAAGCTTAAGAATGGGACAGGTATTATTCCGTAAGGGCTATTTATAAAGTCTGCCGGATATGCCGGTCTCTTTTTTGTTAGTAAAAGTGCTGTTTCAGGCAGACTTGAACCAAAAAAAATTTTTAGGACCGGGAATCATACAGACTGTATGTATTACAATTTCTAGTATTACAAAACTTGGTATAAAAATTGGAAAAAAGATATTGAAACAGCATAAAAGTACTTATATAATAAGTATTACCATTCGAGTGTAGGCATTTTTTTGGGATCAAAGTTTCCAGAATATTTTGATAAGTATACTGCCTTGATGTGCATCACATTCCGTAAATCTAGTAATTGGAGGTGACGTTTGGGGCTAAAGTCATTTTATTTTCAGTTTGGTAACAGAAGAGTCGAGTGGATTTTTTAAGGGAGGATTGACATGCGGAGAAAATGGAATAGTAAAGCGGTATCTGTAATCTTATGCCTGATTATGCTTTTAAGCATGCTCGGATTGCCGGCATATGCCAAAGGACCAGACGTTTTGGCAGAGGGGGGGACCTTAACCGGAAAGGTAACTGATGCTGCAGCCAACAAGGGGCTGGCAGGGGCGATAATAACGGCTTCCAATGATACAGGTTCTTACAGTGCAGTAAGTAATTCCAGGGGCAGTTATAGTATGGACATGCCTGCTGGGGATTACAATGTAAGCTGTGAAGCATCCGGATATAATACTGTGTATAACTTCGCCTCTATCAGGGACGGGGTAAGGACAACCCTGCTGTTTACCCTAACCCCGGCTGCTGTAACAACAGGTACTCTCAGCGGCGCGGTTACGGACAGCGCCGGAATACCGGTTGCCGGAGCGACTGTGGTCATGTCAGCGGGCGGTTATTCGGCTGTCACTGATGCTGCCGGGACATATGCAATTTCTGATGTGACTGCAGGTACATATGATGTCACAGCCAGCGCGGCAGGGTACACTTCACAGACCGGCCAAATTACGGTGGAGGCCGGAGCAGCGGCTGTCTGCAGCTTTATTTTGGAACCTTTAGTGGAGGCAGGTATTTCCATTGCTTCACTCACAGCAACTCCGGATTCCTTTGCTGAAGGTACCGCCGGTTCAGTGAGTCTGTCTGCTGTAATTGAAGGAACAGCATCAGCTTACGAATGGACACAGGTTGCCGGACCCAAAGTGCCGCTGGTGTCCACAAATGAATTCAGCGCTGTTGCAGATGTCAGCACATTGGCAGTGGCAGCAGAGGCTGAAATGGTGTTCAGGCTTAGTGTCACTGACTCTGAGGGAAGTTCCGATTCCCGGGAAGTGACTGTTGATGTCCAACCTGCTGATATGTTACCCTTCCTGGGTGAGAATGTACAGATTGGGGGATCAAGTACTGCAGTGGCCAAGTTCAGCTTTAATGGTGCAGACTGGTGTCTTTTCAACATTGGCAGCGCCCTGAAGGCTACTCCGGTTGCAACTGCTGAAGGGCCCGTATATACCGTGATTCTGCCTGGAACTGCCTATGACATCGAAATTATTAATGTCCTTGACAGGACTTATGCTGTAGTGGCAGCAGGTAATGCCGGCGTATCGGTAGTTGACATCACCGATCCCGCCATGATGAGCCTTAAGTACACAGCGCCGGTCAACTATTACCAAACGGGGGTTACCTTCAGTGATACCGGGGGCACAATCTGGTATGACAATGTCATTGCCAGCTCAACGGCCCCGATTGTGGCAGTAGAGTTCGACGGCATCAACTTTTATCTTGCCGATTATGACTATGGAATCCACAAAACATCCCTGAGCAATTTCTTTGATCCCCTGGCAGGGCCGGAACCCGCTCCTGCATTGGAAGGTGATGGAACCCTGCGGATTGACCAGGAGATTTATACCCTGCAGTGGGCCGGTGAAAAACCGTGGGGAGGTCCGATTTCACTTAAGTTGTTCGGGAATAAGCTCTTTGCTTCTATGGGCGCTCTTGGGATGGGTATCTTTGATCCCTTAACCATGACCCAGACAGGGCGTTATAACCTGTATACCGATGTGGTCAGAACTGAGGACTTTTTCGGCGCTATGGATATTTCTCAGGCGGTTTCCAGTGACCCGGGCACAGGGGACTTCTACCTGGATGACTTTACCGGTATGCCTGATTACCGCCAGGTTTCATATGAAGTATATGATGTAATGAAGGGCAACCTTACCGGAATACCGACACCCTGGGCGGATTTTGAGCGTGAAGGCAAATGGTACTATAATGCCCAGGATGTGGATGTAGCTCTTCAGGGTGACAGAACTATAGCTTATATTGGCTGTGCTCTTGGCGGTGTGATTGCAGTCGATGTGACCGGGTTTGAAAGTGCAGCTTCCACAGAATTTATGAATGCCGCCTATCTTGGGTATTTTCCGGCAGTTCCTGTTAACGGCCCTTATGAGACGGGATCCCAGCCTTCAAGCCTGCTTCCCTATGAGGGCGCCGGGATGCTCAAAGAATCCGGTGTCACAAGTGTCAGGGTAAATGGTGATAAGGTATATCTGACTGATCACTTTGCCGGCCTGGTCATCCTTGATAAGGCCGCCACCCCTGACATCGACTGGCACAGTCCTGTTCCACCCTATAATAATGATACAAATGGTATTCCTGGTGATAACGTGCCTGATTATGAAGACATAACATCATACGACATGTCTCCATGGGATCTGCTGGATAATGAGTCCCTGCCATGGTGCTTCTACCAGTCACCCTGCCAGTTGGCTACCAAAGAGCTGAACGGTCACGGTTATACACTGATGCTGAACCAGGAGCCGACCCTGACAACTGCAGGAGATGTTGATGTACTTGAATGCTCCGGTGCAGGTGGATTTGTTTTTGTTGATATCACGGACATTGTTGCTGTAAACATGGCTGACCGTTTCAATATTGTGGCATATTTTCCGACAACTGATGAAATCGGAGCCGCTCCTGACGGTACACCTACACAGGCAATTGCTATTGGACATGCCGACAGTGTCAGCGCGTCTAATAACTATATCTACGTTTCCGATGGTCCCCACGGAGTCTTTGCTTTTAACATAACAGATTCCGAGGGCTACATGACTGATGATATTCATCTGGTTGCCAATACTGTCCAGGATGAGTACCCGGTAACAGTGGGAACAGAGATCATTTATCCCCCTTCACATAATGTGAGAAATGTACTCGACCCTGCCAATGGTAAGACCTGGGCTCTGTGCAATGGAAATGGTATGCGCGGGGTTCCTGTCAATGATGTTGAAGACGGTTTGGGCACGGTTGGAGCGCCTCTGCTGTTGAAGCTGTACCGGGATGATTGCTTTGAACACAATTCCGACGAGTTTTCCCTGAAGGAATTGTCCTACCAGGATGCCGCTTTTGACATGGAACTCAGAGGCAGTTACGCTTATGTTGCCGATGGCAGCAATGGGATTACAATCTATGATATTACTAAAGATCCGTCAGTTCGCAACAGTGGCTTCTTTGTCGCCAATATAGGTAAAGTTAAGGGAGAACCGATGCTTGGTACGGCTTCAGGGATAGAACTCTGGAGCAATCCGGCCACAGGCAGGCTTTATGCTGTAACTGCATGCGGCCCTTACGGAGTCGGTGTCGTTGATGTCACTGATACCAACAATATGCAGATTGTAAAGGTATTCGAACCCATCAAGATTGAAGACGGGGATGTGGCTGTTGCCGACGGACAGGCAATAGATGTGGAGGTTATCGGTGACAGAGCATATTTCAGTTATGACAGCTTTGGCGTGGTCTGTTACACCATGGCAGATCTCATTGCACCGCTCCCTGAAGGTGTTGACCCGACTAATCTGTTCCTGAAGAATACATATGGTAATGTAATTTATGACTATCGCCCTGAGGCTGCGGGACGATTTAAGCTTCAGGAGGTGCCCGGGTATGAGACGGTTGATGGCGGCGCAATCAAGATGGCATATACCTCACAGGACGGGCGGCTTTACCTGTATGTAGCCTTTGGAGCAGCAGGACTGGTCAAACTGGATTATACAGACCCTGCCGCCCCGGAGTTGCTGGCACGCATGGATACTGCAGCAGAATGCAACAGTGTTGCCATCTCAAATGGCCGGATATACTGTTCAGACCATGGCGGCGGCCTGGTGTTCTTTAAATAGACAGTTTCTTCAAATAACTGGTAAAATCAAGCAGAGGAAGTGTCTCCAGTCAGGAGGCATTTCCTTTTGTTCGTCCGGCATGCACATCAAGCCGATGGGTTGAGAGAAACCCTATCACCTAACCAGCGGGAAGATAACCC
>NZ_JAHHUL010000034.1 GCF_019008365.1 Phosphitispora fastidiosa
AGATTTAACACAACTGTGGCGGCCCTGATAGCAGCGAATCCGGGTGTTGACCCCAATGCCCTGGTAATCGGCCAGCGCATCTGTGTGCCTCAAGTTGCTCCTCCGCCTGTATGCCCTCCAGGAACAGTACCATACATTATCCAGGCTGGAGATACTTACTATTCCATAGCCATAAGATTTAACACTACCGTTGCAGCCCTGATTGCTGTCAACCCGGGTGTTGACCCGAATAACCTGTTTATCGGACAGCGCATCTGTGTACCACAGGCTATACCCCCCATTGGCTGTCCTCCCGGGACCATGCCTTATATCATCCGGGCCGGAGATACATTTTATGCTATTGCCGCAAGGTTTAATACCACTGTGGCGGCCCTGATAGCAGCGAACCCCGGTGTTAATCCTAATGCTCTGGTGATAGGACAGCGTATCTGTATACCGCGTTAATCCTTTTTAGTGAGTGAAAATAAAACGGGATGGGTGCAGCTTACACCCATCCCGTTTTTGTCCTTAAATATTGCTCCAGGCAAAAAGGATTGGGTCATAAATTGTCGAAGGATAAGACTGGATTATTTTATTTCGGGGAGGGACAGGCTGTGGAAGTAATGATTATAATTATGCTTACAATACTGATAATTTTGGTATTCATACTGCTTCATAAGCAGTTTTCCGGGAAAAAGGACTTTGATCCGGAGCTGCTGGTCAAAAACACCTTACTCGATTTTCGCAGCCAAATTCAGGAATCAGTTAACAGCACCCGTAAAGAAATGAGTGATGCCAGGGAGGATATCAACCGGCGGACCAGGGAAACCCTAACCCTGATGACAGATATGCGGGCGACCGTAGAAAAAATAATCAGCCAGCAGGAAGAGTCAGCCCGGCTGGGACGTTCCCTAAAGGATATTCTGCAGACTCCGAAAATAAGAGGCAACTATGGTGAGGCAATCCTGGAGGAGATGCTGGATAAGGTTTTGCCAAGGGGGATGTGGACCCGCCAGTACAGGCTCGGAGGCGGGGCAGTTGTGGATATTGTCGTCAATTACAGGGATATGGTGATTCCCATAGATTCCAAATTTCCGCGGGACAACTATGTAAGACACCTGAATTCTGAAGATCCCAGGGAAAAGGAGATATTATGGAAGCAGTTTGAGAAAGATGTTATCCTCAGAATAAGAGAAATCGGCAGGTATGTTGCCCCTGACCGGGGCACATCGGATTTTGCCCTGATGTTCATTCCCTCAGAGGCCGTGTATTATGAAACAATTGCCGAAAAGAACTATCTTGGGCATCCATCGCGGATTATAGAGGAAGCTGAGAAAAATAAAGTTATGCCTGTAAGTCCCAACACATTTTATGCCTTCCTTCAAATTATTATGTCAGGCATTCGCAACCTGGAAGTCCTAGGTCAGGCCAGGAACATTCAGGAAAAGCTGGTTAAGCTGGAAACAAAATTCGATCACTTTTATAAGCAGTATGAGATTATCGGCCGGGAATTGGAGAAAGCTTCTGAAGCTTACCGCAAAGGTGACCGGCACATAGAGCTGTTCAAAAGGGCGCTGGATGTAACAATAAGTATAGATGAAAAACTATAATGGTTATTGTTATACAATAAAATCTCATGCCTTAATAGGAGGGATTTCAAGGAACGTGTAGAATAATTAAACTACCCAAACGGAGAACGGCAAATTTAGCGGGTAAAAAAATTGACATTGGTCCTCCATGGTGATGCCGATGAGCTGGCTGCCAATCCAGAGGTCAGGAAGGCATATTTGGGGGAATAAGCGGAAACAGTGCAAACTTGTTAGTTAAGAGGTGAACAAATGGAAACCCTGATTTTGATTGCTCTGCTTGTGGGACTGTTTTTTCTATTCCGCCGCGGCGGCGGTGGCGGTTGAGGTTAATAGAATAACGCTTTCGGTGAAAGCAATGTAAGAGCTGGGGCTGACTCATAATTAATGAGTTGGTCCTTTTTTTGACGGTCAAAAATAATGTGCTTCTATCTGCGGAATACTATTTATTACTACTCGCAGAGGAGAGGAAATCAATGAAAGAGCAGTGGCAGCAATTTAAGCCGGGAGCATGGGTGGATAGAGTAGATATCAGGGACTTTATTCAAAAGAACTACAGGCCCTATAGTGATGGCCCGGAATTTTTAACCGGAACAACTGAAAAAACCCGGGTACTGTGGGAGATTGTACTCGGCCTGCTGGCTGAGGAGAGAGAAAAAGGCGGCGTCCTGGACATTGACACAGGTATTATTTCAACGATTACTTCTCATGAACCGGGGTATATCAATAAAGAAAATGAGGTCATCGTCGGACTGCAGACAGACAGGCCCCTGAAACGGGCTCTGATGCCCAGCGGCGGAATCCGCATGGTAGCCGGCGCCGCTAAAGCCTATGGCTATGATCTGGATAAACAGATTGAGGAGTTCTATACCAAACACCGCAAAACCCATAATCAGGCTGTCTTTGATGCCTATACCGAAGAAATGCGGAGGGTCAGGAAGGCCGGTATTATCACGGGGCTTCCCGATGCTTACGGCAGGGGACGGATTATCGGGGACTATCGCAGGGTAGCCCTGTATGGAGCGGATTTCCTCATTGCTGACAAAGAGGCTTCTTTAAAGCACATTGAATATGAAATTATGGAAGATGACCTTATCAGGGCAAGGGAGGAAGTCAGTGAACAAATAAGAGCCCTTAAGGAAATGAAACAAATGGCCTCGGGCTACGGATTCGACATTTCCGAACCTGCCGGCTGCGCCGCTGAAGCTGTGCAGTGGCTTTATTTTGGTTACCTGGCAGCTATCAAAGAGCAAAATGGGGCGGCCATGAGCTTTGGTCGTGTGGCCACTTTTCTTGATATTTACCTGGAAAGGGACCTGGCAAAGGGGCTGCTTACAGAGGAAAAAGCCCAGGAGCTGATTGACCAGTTGGTAATAAAACTGAGGATAGTGAGGTTCCTGAGAACTCCGGAATATAACGAGCTTTTCAGCGGTGACCCCACCTGGGTGACTGAGTCTATAGGGGGAATGGGTCTGGATGGGCGGACCCTGGTAACCAGAACATCATACAGGTTCCTCCATACATTGCAAAACCTCGGGCCGGCCCCGGAACCCAACATGACGGTACTGTGGTCCCAGGGGCTTCCGGAACAGTTTAAAAGGTTTTGTGTGCACCTGTCAATTGAAACCAGCTCCATTCAGTATGAAAATGACGACCTGATGCGGCCGCGGTGGGGAGATGACTACTCGATTGCCTGCTGTGTTTCGGCAATGAAAACAGGTAAACAGATGCAGTTTTTTGGGGCCAGGGCCAACCTGGTTAAAGCCCTTCTCTATGCTGTCAACGGCGGCTGGGATGAAAGGCTTGGAATCCAGGTAGGTCCCAGGTTTGCCCCGATAACTTCGGAGTACCTGGATTTTGATGAGGTCATGGAGCGGTTTGACAGCATTCTGGAATGGCTGGCGCGGTTATATATCAATACCCTGAATATCATTCACTACATGCATGACCGCTATTTTTATGAGCGACTCCAGTTAGCTCTTCATGACCTTGATATTGAGCGGACTATGGCTTGTGGTATTGCCGGGCTTTCAGTTGTGGCCGATTCTCTCAGCGCCATCAGGTATGCTAGGGTGAAGACCATCAGGAACAGCCAGGGCTATGTGACTGATTACAAGATTAAGGGGGATTTTCCCCAGATGGGCAATAATGATGAGCGAGTAGATCGTTTGGCTGTTGATCTTGTAATCAGGTTTATGCACAAGCTTAAAAAGCAGAAAACTTACCGGGGGGCGGAACCAACCCTATCGATTCTTACCATAACTTCCAATGTGGTCTATGGGAAAAAAACCGGAAGTTCCCCAGATGGGCGAAAAGAGGGCGAGCCTTTTGCCCCCGGAGCCAATCCCATGCACGGGCGGGACCGGAAAGGGGCTATTGCTGCCATGAGCTCGGTTGCCAGGCTGCCCTATGACTACTCAAGGGACGGAATTTCATATACCTTTTCAATTGTGCCCAAAGCGCTGGGTAAGGTCGGGGAAGACATGGTGCGGAATCTGACAGGGCTTTTGGACGGCTTTTTTGCCATGGATGGCCATCACATGAATGTAAACGTATTCAACCAGGAAACCCTGGAAGAGGCCATGGCACATCCGGAAAAATATCCGCAGCTTACCATAAGGGTATCCGGTTATGCTGTCAATTTCATCAGCCTCAACAGGGAACAGCAGTTGGATGTCATCAACAGGACAATTCACGGCTTGATATAGATATAATAGGGCAATTCACGGGGCTGATAGAAATTTAGGCAGGTGAGAAATTTGGGTATAAAAGGATATATGCATTCGGTGGAGACATTCGGTACTGTTGACGGCCCCGGGACAAGATACGTTTTTTTTATGCAGGGCTGCCCTTTAAGATGCAGGTATTGCCATAACCGGGATTCCTGGGAAATGACCGGCGGCAGGGCAGTGGATTCTGATACTATGCTGGAGGAGATAAGGCAGTACCGCCATTTTTATAAGCCCTCCGGAGGTGGTGTCACCGCATCCGGGGGAGAACCCACTCTGCAGCCGCAGTTTGTGGAGGCCGTATTTTCGGGAACCAGGAAAATGGGTCTGAATACCGCCCTTGATACTTCAGGTTATGTTGACAGTGAGGAGATAAAAGATCTGCTGGGTGTCACCGACCTGGTAATTCTGGATATTAAAGAGCTTGATGAAGCTGACCATTTGGAGCTTACCGGGGCATCCGGCGAAAAAACCAGAAGGTTTGCTGAAGTGGTGGGTGATCTGGGAATACCGATCTGGGTTAGACATGTCCTGATTCCCGGAATAACTTTGGAACCGCAAAAAATCCGCAGACTTGGAGAATACCTGAAAACCGTCAGGGGACTGAAACGAGTAGAGCTGCTGGGCTTCCATAAGCTTGGCAGCCACAAATGGGGATTGCAGGGATGCCCGGACCCGTTGGAGAATATTTCTGCGGCTTCGGCGAAAGAGACCGAATCAGCTAAACAGGCGCTTCGCGATATGGGAATTGTTAATGTGGTTTAACGGGGAAATTCGGCAAAGCCGGAGGAAATTTGTCCCATACATTCAAATGAAAAAAATGGGGTAAACTTGTCATAGCGGCGGTCAGCCGTCAGATTTAACAGATTTGCATAAGAGGAGGAATAAGAATGTACAAGAACAACAGTACTTATGGTCACGCTGGGTCAGGAAGCCAGGGTTTTGGCGCTTTTCAGTCCCATTTGGAGAGCACAGGTATCGGCGGCGCTCAGCCCCAGTTGGGAACACAGCAGGGCAATTATGTGAATCCCCACTATCTGGGCAGAGAGGAACAGATAGTGCAGCAAACTAACCCACAGTCATGGTATCATCCGGGAAACCAGATTGGGCAGAGCATTACACAATCCCAGGGCCAGCAGTCCGGATGGCAAACCGGTTATCCAGCCGGCAATCAGATGGGCTATGCAGGTCAGCAGAGCGGGATGCAGTCAGGTTTTGCAGGTCAACAGACCGGAATGCAGACCGGAATGCAGGCAGCGAGGTTTGGGGCCACTGAATTAATAATGATCCATGAGGCTCTCACAGACACTATCAACGGAATCAATCAGTTCGAATTGTACAGGCAGCATGTCAAAGACCAACAGCTTATGCAGATTTTGGACAGCCAGATTAATCATAAGTTCAATTGCTACAATAAGATGGTGAATCAACTGCATAACCAAGGCGTCGGTTCAATTGTGCCATACAGGACTGCCAAGAGTACCGGTGTAAAATACGGACTCAGGCAGCCGGGAGCAGTACAGCCCAATACCGGGATCAATGAGATGGATGATCGGGATGTAGCTTCAGCGATGTTGGGATGCAATAAGGCAGCCGCCTGCCTCAAGTTTAGAGGCGCTCTTGAGTGTGCTGACCCCAACCTGCGCAGCATGATGTTGGATTGCGCTGTCTCGGCGGCTAACCTTGCTCATGAAGTTTTCCTTTATATGAACCAAAAAGGGATGTATCAGGTGCCCACCCTGGCACAGCAGACCACCCAGACTATGATGGGTGTCTATCAGAATGTGAACCAGCCTTCATTTGGATAAGATTAAAAGTAGTTAACAGAACCCCCTGCCAGGCTGTGAAAGCCAATGGCAGGGGGTTTTTTGCGGAATCGTTGACGGTGATGAGGGAAAAGTCTATTTGCATTAATTCAGGGTGAATATGGCAGGATAATCAGCATAAAATGTCGAATTAACAGCCTGAATGACAGATTTTAGTGAGGGGAAGCTCAATGAATAGAAGCAGGTTGAAGATAATTGCGGCATTAGTGGCGTTGGCTGTTTTAGCAGGCGGCATCTGGCTTCTGCTGAATAATGCCGGGGAGGTAGAGCGAGACAATAAAAAGGAATTTACTGAACTAAGGGTGGTTCAGTTTTACCTGCACCTGCCCGAAGATGACATCATCATAGGGCGTGCCGAAGAGGAAAGCTTTGCAGTGCTGCTGGATTTAATACGACAGGCCGTACTTAATCTCGAAATCCCTAAATCCGGTGTGGAAACTTTCTCTCAAAAAGAAATTGAGGATATAACACAGCAAGATGTTTCTGTCAGTGCCTGGCTTATGGAATCCCAAAAAATCGGCATTTCACTGCAAGGGGATAGTCCTGACCGGGATATTTATGGCAATGCCGTAATCACAACAGACAGAATATTAGTAGCTTTGGGCGGCAAATATATGGGTACTGTTTTCATTCGGGATCCGCAGGCAGGTCTATGGCAGAGTTGGGAAACAGACAGGGCCAGTATCCGAAAATTTGCGGAAACCCTCCGCAGCGGAGGCCTGTAATATCATAAATGAATACTGGCATATAGAGGAAACATTCCGGGTGGCATGAATTTAACTGCCCGGTTTTCTTTTTACTTAAAAAAGTATTTTTTCGACACTTTCAGAAGGAAATAAAAGGC
>NZ_JAHHUL010000035.1 GCF_019008365.1 Phosphitispora fastidiosa
CAGATGGTGAGAACACTAAGGAGGCCCATTGGAATTACTACATTTTCAGGGAAGCGATAGGAAGACCGTATAACCCCGGTGAAATGACAGACAGTTACTATGCAAGACATTGGACTGATTCAGCCAAAGAAGAATTAGTGAAATGGTTTGCCGGAAAAGGTGAGGATGTCAAACAGCTGCAGATATTCCTGAGGAATAAGGGTTACCTGGATGGGAAATATGTAACCGGATATTTCGGCGCGATAACCAGAGATGCTTTGACTGACTATATGTATGGCAATAAAAAGGTTTCCCAGCCGAGTGTGGCTAAGACTGCTGGTACAAGTGGTCAGGGGACGGGTGGAAATAAGAGCTGGGACCAAAGTCTGGGTAATGCAATGCAACAACAGGTGGACAAATACATTGCTGGACCACTTAATAATATCAATAATGAGTACGGACCAGTTGCAGCAACTGGGGCGGCTGTAGTAGAAGGTGCTAGTTTTGTAGCTGTAAAAGCAGCTGCGCTTTATGGAGCTACTAGTGAAGCATTTCTTGCTACATTAGCAAGAATAGGCACTTACTTTGGTGATAAAGGTATTCCTAATATAGCTAATAATAGTAGGCTATCAGGAGATTCCATACAAAAAGCTGAAGAAGTTTTCTTTACAAATGGCACTTTAAGAGCCCAGTTTATCCAAAATTCAAAAAGTATTATACCTGGTACTAAATTAGGAGACCCTAATGTTGTTAAAGCCCTAACAAGCAATGGTAGCAACATTTCTGATTGGGCGAAAATGACTACTCAATCAGTTACCATTGATGGGGTTAAGGTGCAAGTGCATTTTTATATGAACCAAGTAACTAATGAAATTACTGCTTATGGAATGAAGTTCAAGTAATAAAGGTAGGAGGTAAAATAATGAAGGTTAAATTCATGGACAACAGCAAACAAAACAACTCTATTCGATTAACGCTCGGTAAGGAGTATGTAGTGTTATCGGTTGAGATGTTTTATAATTCTTCCTTAGGTGCAAAATCGCTAGGGGATGTAGTGAGATATCGTATAGAAGACGATGATGGAATAGTAATACCATTTGAAGCTGATATATTTTTCGTTAGTTCAAAAAAACTGCCTTCTAATTGGGTAAGTTTTACCCCAAACAGGCAACAGCTAGAAATAGTGCCTGCTACTTGGGCTTACCAGTACTTTTGGGATGATTATTACAATGATAAACCTGAAGCTATTAAGGTTTTCCTTCAAGAGCGTTCAATAATCTATAGTCAATCTTAATTAAACAACACCTCAGGGGAGACAAGACTCTCTTGAGGTTTTTTATAAGGATTTTAAAAATTCGACCGCCCCCGAAATGATGTTAGGAGAAAATTCGCACTACAGGGTAAGCGGGGTTACCTTCCCTGCTGGAACAACCTTTGCTTACCGGTATGATGCCGCCGGGAATCTGACTCAGATGGTTGACCCCACAGGAACCACAGACTATTATTATATTAACGGGCGTCTGGATACTGCGTCACATTCCGGAACCGGAACTGACCTCAAATACCAGTACGATTCCCTGGGCAGCTTGACCGCGGTCAATGCCCTGAAAGGCACAGATACACTCTATTCAAACCAATACCATTATAATGAACGCAATCTTCTTGACCAGTTAACAGATACCAATGGACAGACATATACCTTTAGTTATGATGATGTTGGCAACATAACCCGGATCAACTATCCCAATAATACCTATACCTCATTTGCACATGATAATGCCAACAGGGTAGAGAACATCACAAATGCAGCAGCAGGCGGCTTAGCCTTCCTAACCTATGACTACATATATGACCATAACAGCCGCCGCACCCAAATGACTGTCAACAACACAGATGTATCTGCTTATCAATATGATGATATTGGTCAGCTTGTCCAGGTAACCGACAGCCGCGGCACTTTCACCTATCAGTATGACGGTACAGGTAACCGTACCGGAATGACCGGACCCGGCGGAACCGTAAACTACATCTATGACGAAGCCAACAGGCTGCTTCAGGCCGGAAACACCACGTATGGCTATGATAACAACGGCAACAGAACAAGCATGACTGATGCCAGTGGCGCCACCGGTTACACCTATGACTATAACAACAGACTGACAGGCATACAAACGCCGGGTGGCTTAGTAAACTACACTTATGACGGGCTGGGCGCACTGCTGAACCGGGAAAGCACGGTATCAGGCTCTGTATACTACCTGAATAACGGCCTCAATGCTATCCTGGAAAGTGAAACAGCAGACTTCAGCGACCCCACCCAGTTCACTCTCGGGACAGGCGGCCTACTGGGGCAGATTAATCCTGACACCACAGCCCAATACTTCTATTATGACATCCTGGGCAGTCTGGGCGCTGTCGGTGACCAGAGCGGAAATATTACCGGAGCATACCGCTATGACCCCTGGGGAACTGTAACTGAACAGACGGGATTTGAAACGAACCGCAGCTATATAGGGAAATACGGGGTGACGGATGAACCTGAAGCCGGTCTAATACACATGGGAGCCCGGTTCTATGACCCGGCAACAGGGGCATTCCTGCAGACAGACCCGGTAAAAGGCAGTATTGGCAATCCATACAGCATGGTCCCATATATCTATGCCTTAAACGACCCGGTGAACCTTATCGACCCTGAAGGTGAAATGCCCTCTTCCGCATGGTTTAACCAAAAGCAGCGGGAATGGGCCAACTCAGCCAGGACAATCCAGAGCTTCCTGAGATCCAGAGGCTTCCTGGGCAAAAACGGCAAACAGCTTCCGGTAACAGGCACATATGGTGAGAATACTAAGGAGGCCCATTGGAATTATTACCTGTTCAGGGAAGCGATAGGTGATCCGCATAACCCCGGTGAAATGACAGATAATTACTATGCAAGAAATTGGACAGATTTAGCTAAAGAGGAATTAGTGAAATGGTTTGCCGGAAAAGGTGAAGATGTCAAACAGCTGCAGATATTCCTGAGGAATAAGGGTTATCTGGATGGGAAATATGTAACCGGATATTTTGGCGCGATAACCAGAGACGCTTTGACTAACTATATGTACGGCAATAAAAAGGTTTCTCAGCCGAGTGTGGCTAAGACTGCGGCAAGTGGTCAGGGGACGGGTGGAACTGGAGCAAAGCAACAAGGATGGGGACAGAAAGCATTAGAGACTGCTAACACGGCTTTTCAGTGGTTAGATGATGCTGGGAACGCACTAATGATAGGAAATCCCATTCCGAATACTGGTCATCCTGCTACTTTTTTGGATGATTCGGCTGGCGGATTAATTGCTGGCTTGGGTAAAGTTGGAAAGTTTCTTAGCAAACTTGCCAAGGGAGATGACATAGCCGAAGGTGCAAATGACGTAACTAAAATAACCAGCGAAGTAGTCCGAAGCATCCAGAAGGTTGATGATAAGTATTTAAAGAAACTTGGAGTTGATGCTCACGAACTAAAAAAGGAAGTTCTAGGTCAAAAGGCTAAGATATCAAGGTATGACATTTATGTTGATAAGGATACAAAAGAGCTTTTTGTTTACTTGAAGGGAGGACAGGGTCAAGGTATAGCTACTGGCGAATTTATCAAATAGGAGAGAGATTAATGGAAAAAACGAACATAAAGGTAGAATTCAGGATGCTAGGAGAAAACTTTAATCCTGAACTGATATCTGATAGATTGAACTTAAAACCTGATGAGAAATGGGAGAAGGGTGAAATTATAAAAAATAAAGACATTAGGAGAAAATACTCTTGTTGGATAATAAGTACGGGTTACGAAGAATCTCTCGACGTAAACAATCAATTAGAACAGATATTAGGTCTGATTTATGACAAAAAAGCTATTCTTCAAGAGATTAGTAAACAATTCGGACTTGATTACAGATTTGATGTAATTATTAACATTGAGGCAAACGAAAAGCCAGCCATATACTTAAGTAAAGACGTTATTGGATTTGCCAATGATATCAATGCGGAATTTGATATCGACCTATTCATTAATTCATAATTAAATGCCAACAGGGTAGAGAGCATCACAAATGCGGCAGCAGGCGGCTTAGCCTTCCTAACCTATGACTACATATATGACCATAACAGCCGCCGCACCCAAATGACTGTCAACAACACAGATGTATCTGCTTATCAATATGATGATATTGGTCAGCTTGTCCAGGTAACCGACAGCCGCGGCACTTTCACCTATCAGTATGACGGTACAGGTAACCGTACCGGAATGACCGGACCCGGCGGAACCGTAAACTACATCTATGACGAAGCCAACAGGCTGCTTCAGGCCGGAAACACCACGTATGGCTATGATAACAACGGCAACAGAACAAGCATGACTGATGCCAGTGGCACCACCGGTTACACCTATGACTATAACAACAGACTGACAGGCATACAAACACCGGGCGGCTCAGTAAACTACACCTATGACGGGCTGGGCGCACTGCTGAGCCGTGAAAGCACGGTATCAGGCTCAGTATATTACCTGAATAACGGCCTGAATGCCATCCTGGAAAGTGGTAACCCAGACTTTACCGACCCCACCCAGTTCACTCTCGGGGCAGGCGGCTTGCTGGGGCAGATTAATCCTGACACCACAGCCCAATACTTCTATTATGACATCATGGGCAGCCTTGGCGCTGTCGGTGACCAGAGCGGAAGTATTACCGGAACTTACCGTTATGACCCCTGGGGAGCTGTAATTGAACAGACAGGCTTTGAAACAAACCACAGCTATATAGGGAAATACGGGGTAACAGATGAACCCGAAGCCGGTCTAATCCATATGGGAGCCCGGTTCTATGACCCAACTGCAGGGGCATTCCTGCAGACAGACCCGGTAAAAGGCAGTATAAGCAACCCATATAGCATGGTCCCATATATCTATGCCTTAAACGACCCGGTGAACCTTATCGATCCTGCCGGTGAAATGCCCTCTTCCGCATGGTTTAACCAAAAGCAGCGGGAATGGGCCAACACCGCCGGTAATCTGCAGAGCTTCCTGAGGTCTAAAGGTTTCCTGAGCAAAAACGGCAAACAGCTTCCGGTAACGGGCACATATGGTGAGAATACTAAGGAGGCCCATTGGAATTATTACCTGTTCAGGGAAGCAATAGGAAGACCATATAACCCCGATGGGATGACAGACAGTTACTATGCAAGAAATTGGGATGATTCTTCCCAGAAGGAATTAAAGCAATGGTTTGCAGGAAAAGGTGAAGATGTCAAACAGCTGCAGGTATTCCTGAGGAATAAGGGTTACCTGGATGGCAAATATGTAACCGGGTATTTCGGCGCGATAACCAGAGACGCCTTGACTGACTATATGTACGGCAATAAAAAGGTTTCGCAGCCGAGTGTGGATAAACTGGCGGGGACAAGTGGTCAGGGAGGAACTGAAAACAAACCTGCGTATGACCCAAATATTAAAACTTGCCATAGCGGTGATCCAGGGGAAGTTATTCCAATTTCATTATGGGATGACCCCACATTTATAATTCTTTCTTTAGGTACTGGCGGAGAACTCAGGGCAGGGGGACAGCTCGCTAGGACTGCTTGGGGTTCTGTTGATGATTTATTTAGAGTAGCTACTTCTGCCAATAAAGCTGGACTATCTCCGGTAGGAAGAGCTATTCAAAAGCATACAGGAAGAGAAATTACCGGTTTTACAGTCGAGCATACCGGGCAGGCTGCAAGTAATTCTGCAAATGGAGCAAAGTTTCTTGAAGAACTGCTTACAAACCCGAATTCAAGTTTTACTGTAAAGAATCACGCTGTTCACGGTCAAGTTGTGGATGTTAGGTTACCAAACGGATTAGGTGCTCGATGGACTGTAGATGGACAAAAGTTTATTGGCTTATTAGAAGCGTACACTCCGAAGTAATTTGTAAAAAAACTAGAAAAGGGGCAGTTTTAATGAAAAAGTGGTCTGCTGATTTTACTAACGACCCTGATGATGATTATAATTTAATAATAGATGTTTGGTACGGTGATGAACATAGTGGGCAAATTAGAAATTCGATAGAAGGTTTGGAAATTGTTTGGTTTCCTAATGACCAGGTTCGCAACGTTCCCTTAGATTGGTTCTTGGGTGTTTTATTAGAGGCTAAAAAGGCTTTAAAGCATTCAGATTGAGTATCGGTAAACTCAAGTCGGTTGATATGTATACCATCTTTGCAAAAAGGAAACCACAGATTATTATTATATTAACGGACGTCTGGATACGGCTTCATATTCCGGAAACGGAACTGAACTGAAATACC
>NZ_JAHHUL010000036.1 GCF_019008365.1 Phosphitispora fastidiosa
AAGATAGAACTGGTAATAGGACTATCAGGTTTCCCAATAGTTCAAAGTGCTCCCCTGATTGATTTCAGTTGCAGCCCTAGAAGTAACTTTGCTATTCCTTTCACAACCAAGATGACGTTCTGGTAATACAAACTACTACGGAAAGGCATTGCCCCAGTCGTGGAGGTGGTTCGGTTTGGATTTGATGCATCATCTGAAGACTTTCGTTTGCCTTGCGGAAAAAGGCACAATGGCCGAAGCCATGGATGGGCTGCTGTATGCCCAGCCCACTATCTCGAGCCATATTGCCAATTTGGAATCCTACTACAAATGCTCACTTCTGGTCTATAGATACAAACAGTATGTTCTTACTGAAGAAGGCCAGGCCCTTTACGACTATGCGAGAAAGATACTGACAATGGCCTTGGAAGCCGAAACAGCAATTGCCGAGTTTAAAGAGGCCGGTCGGGGAACTTTTTCCTTAGGGGCTAGTACAAATATTGGCATCTACTTGTTACCCGAGGTTCTTGGTTCATTTCGATCACTGTACCCAGGCTTAAGGGTGACAGTAACTGTTGCCCGTACCCACGAAATACAAAAGAAAGTTGAAGACTACGAATTAAATCTTGGCATTGTAGAAGCGGATGTATCTGCTGACTGTTCCCTAAAAGTAGATGTTTTCAAGAGAGAACCCTTGGTTTTAATCGTTTCCCCGACCCATCCGTTAGCCCAGCGCGGGCAGGTCAGTGTTGAAGAATTAATCCAGCAACCCTTCGTTGTCGGCGAATCAGGCTCCGGAACTCGGCGGGCCTTGGAACGTCAGATTGGCGGCATCATGAATACCATCAATATCTCCCTGGAATTAGGAAGTACTGAGGGCGTGAAAAAGGCCGTTGAAAACTCCTTAGGCGTCTCTATCATAGTCGCTTCCGCAATCTCCCGCGAATTGGCAGCAGGAACGCTCGTCGCTGTTGCTATCGAAGGCTTTGCTCCGTATAAGGAATACAAACTAATCTATCCCCAGGACAAATATCTGACGGCCGGAACCCGCAAGTTCTTAGCTCATATGCGGTCTTTGTATTCTGCCAGCATAATATAGAGGTGATGCACATGAGACAGCATTCATCCAATAACACCCCTCAAGTTTACTATAATCATCTCGTTCCCGTGGAAGGCCCTGATTTGCTCAAGCCGTTTTTTAACGTTATCGTGCCAACGGATATCCACAGCCTAACCCCGGCAAGAATTGCGCTCGAAGCCCAGGAAGCATTCGGTCTGTGTGTGTCTGTTGAACACAGAATCAGCGGCGAACTCATTGCTCAGCTACCCTATCTAAGAGTTATTTCCAGCTTTGGTCGTGGCTTGGATAATATTGATGTTGAGGAAGCAACCAAGCACGGGATTTGGGTAACCTGCGTGTACGGTGAGGAAATTGATGACTCCGTTGCTGACATGACCTGGGCTCTGCTCCTTGGTTTAGCCCGCAAAGTGGCGGTGGGAGACCGAACGATTCGTGTCTCCGGTTGTAGTTCATGGAGTCCGCATCCTAGATTGGGATCAAAAGTTTCGCATAAGCGTCTAGGCATAATTGGCATGGGCAAGCTAGGTCAAGCCGTAGCTCGCCGGGCGATGGGTTTTGGCATGGAGGTATGCTATTATCAGCCTCTGCGACTACCCATTGAGACCGAAAGTACCCTCCGGCTGGAATTCGCTGAGCGGCATACGCTTTTTCAACAGGCAGATTTCATTTGTATCTGCTCCACGTTAACACAGGACACCTATCATCAAATTGGCGTGCACGAATTGTCACTGATGAAACCTACCTCGCTGCTCATCAATCCTAGCCGAGGGTCACAGGTTGACGAATGCGCAGTTGCCCAAGCTCTCAAAGACGGCATCATTGGTGGATATGCCGCCGATGTCTTTGAAATGGAAGATGCCTATTATGCCAAGCCTGGGGTTCAAATTCCCCGTGGCTTACTTGACCAAAAAGATAAAACACTTTTCTCCCCTCATGCGGGAACTGCAGTTGTGGAGTCACGCGTCTACATGGCACGGGTCCAAGCCCAAGCAGTATTAGATGTTTGGCAGGGCCAAAGACCTCAGGGTGCCGTTAATAATGCTCTGGAGCTTACCTGAAATAGTGTTTGGCAAAAGATGCTACAACATCTTTCGCAGTTTTCCCGCTTTACCAGAAGAAAGCGCGCCAAACTAAAGTTGCCTCTGACCCCAAACTGGAAAAATGCCCTATGGGAAGGCGTACGACCCATAGGGCATTTTTGCGGACATGCACAATGACTAATTCATATTTGTCTAATCCTCCGATGGAACTCTGCAATTGCAAGACCTATTGGTCGGAATGCCATGTAATAAAAGAACCGGTGGACCCCATTCCAGAAAAATGGCCTGTGGCCAGGCATACGACGCACCGTTTTTATGAAAGTTGAAGTATTTAAGTTAGTTTCCCGGCATTAATAATCGCAGGTTTGCAAATGGTGTCCCTTCCAGTAGAATCGGGAAATCAACTTTAATCGGTTCGCTATGCGTATTGATATGCAGCGGGGAAATGTCTTTGATTTGGTTATAGGATAAATCTAAATATTCCATTTTAAGTTGAGAAAGCGCAGTGATATCGGTGATGTCATTACGTGAATGTCTTGACTGGCTGGCCCGCACCGGAAACGCTAATATTCATGGCATAACAAAAAGGATACCGGCAGAAGTATTCCTGGTCGAAAAGCAATACTTGCGGCCGATATCCAAAGCGGTAAATATACCTGCTAACATTGTAACAAGAGGTGTAAGAAAAGACAATACCATCCTGTATCATAGCAACAGGTATTCTGTTCCTTTGGGGACATACCGGCCAGGCAAAAAGCTTTTCCTGACAGAAGAAGATGGCAATATAATCTTTACGGATCCGGATTCCAATCACGTCGCAGCTGTTCACAGAATTAATCCGGGAAAAGGACAACTAATTCAAAACAACAACCACCTGCGTGATCACACAGGCAAGATATCCGGTTTGCAGGATCAGGTTCTGGAGATGCTGGGAAACATACCTGAAGCATTAATGCTGCTAAACATGATTAAAACAGATAAGCCCAGGTATGTAAGAGATCAGTTTCTGCTAATAAAGGCAACCGTAAGTAATAATACGGTAGAAGTTATCCAAAACGCCATTCAATATTGTTCGGACAATGAATTATGGAGTGCAGTTGATTTCAGGGCTGCAGTTGAACACTTTGCTAGGAACAATGCCAATGCAGACACAGCAACTGCTATTGGGCCGCCATATGTGCCACAGCCATATAAGATTAAGCCTGAAGCAAGAGATATTAACGATTATGTGGCAGTATGCGGAGGTGGCAAATAATGTCGGTATACGAAGAAACCTTAAATTCACTTACCACACTGGGTTTATCACATATCAGGGACAATATTGACCAGTTATTGCCGGGCATAAACGGCAAAGAAGTTTCGTATCTGGATTTTCTCCATAACATCATGAATTCTGAGTTAACAGCAAGAGATAAAAGAGCCAGGGAACGCCGTTTAAGTTCGGCAGAATTCCCTTATATGCGAACCCCAGACGATTATGACTATGCCTTTAATAACTCAGTTACGAAACGCCAAATTAATCAACTCTTAGACCTGGCATGGATTGAATCAGCTTACAACATAATATTTTTGGGCCCTTCCGGTGTGGGTAAAACCCACCTGGCAGTAACTCTGGGCATACATGCTGTGGAACAGGGATACAAGGTAACATTTGTAACCATGGATAAGCTAATTAAACTGTTAAAGACTGAAGAGATATCAGTCAGGGCCAGACAACGACTAAGAAAAATCATGAATTCAGACCTTGTGATTATTGATGAAATAGGTTTTCAGCCAATATCACGCCAGGAATCAAACCTCTTCTTTCAGGTGATCTCTAACCTCTATGAACAACGGTCAGTAATAATCACCTCAAACAAAGGGTTTGAAGAATGGGCAGAGTTACTGCAAGATCCGGTAATCACCACTGCCATTTTGGACCGGTTAACCCATCACAGTGAGATTTTCAATATGACCGGTGACAGCTATCGGCTTAAAAACAGGGACACTATTCTCAAGGAGTAAAACAGGGAAAATTATTTGCCGAAATTCATCCAAAAATACTTGCCGTTTACACCTGCTCAGTCGGTATGGCACTGTATAAATCCTTTGCGAGGTAAAAAGACTTCTTCGCCAAAGTCAAGTCTGCAGTTAAATCATTTCACCTGCCCAAGTACAGCCTGAGGAACCCGCTTTCCCGTGTCTGCTACATCTGCGGCAATCCGCATTCAAATGTCAGCATGTATCACAGGAAAACGAAGAAGAAGCTCGACAAGCCCTATTCTACGATTGTCACCGTCATGCTGGACATCAACCGGCGTCAGATAACCCTTTGCGAACACTGCTTTGCCAACGTCGAAGCTGACAGGTTTCAGCTTAATCAGTTGAAACGACGATAACCCATTTGTAATATGGAGAGCCGTATGCGGTGAAAGTCGCTTGTACGGTTCGGGAAGGGGCGGGTTACTTTGCTAATCCGCCTATTTCATACTTTGTTTTGATGTGCATCATTTTAAAAAAGGGCATAAAAAAAAGCGGCAGCATCTTATTTCTAAAATGCCACCGCTAATTTCGCATGAGAGAGATTTCCTTATCCGGTTTAAACGGTATAGATAAAAAAGCAAGCATGTTGTCTTAAACTGTACTTGCCTTTTTCGCTTTATATAAGAATAGTGTGAAATACTATCTACAATAAATAAACTATATCCCCCCTTGACAAGCAATCATCACTCAAGAAGTAATAGTTGTTAAGGAGGGATTTAGGTTTAAAAACTGGACTATCGCCATTATCATCGTTATCTTCTAAGGACACTGCCAACTGAAGTTCTACAGTTGCTAAGTAGTGAATGAAAAACTGCTTCTTTGTTTATAATAAATTATAAACACTCTTTTGTATCGGAGACACATATGGATGAGATTATTACCGTTTTATTTTATCCCACTTTTTTAATAGGTGTTTTTCTACTCACTCTGATATTTATCCCTAAAAATAAATATAAAGAATATTTTATTTACGGTTTTTTAATTGGCGGTTTAGGTGATATGATTGTAGTATTCTTTATGCAAAATTTATTAGGGATAATGTGGTTTAAAAACCAGGGTGTTTTCTATGTTCTAGGCCAGATGGCTCTTTCACCTCTTTGTTGGACTGTAACAATAATGATATTTTTATATTTCTTGCCGCGGAAACGATGGTTCTTATACCCGTATATATTAACTTGGGCATTTATTAGTCTTGGTTTTGGATATATTGTACATAATGTAGGTTTATTTGACTTTGTTTACTGGTTATATCCCATTCCCGCATATTTTACTTTTTTAGGCTGGTGGATTTTTGCTGCATGGCTTTTCCTTAAAACCAGCCCTATGGCAAGGGATAATGTAGACCCTTAATAAAAGCCTGCTAAAACCATCCCTAATATGCATACCAAGAATTTGTGCTTTGTGAGAGTATGCCCCGCTAATATCTGGCGTCTATGTAAATTATAGATTTTAACAATGAATAAAACATAAATGCCCATTCATCAAATGATTCATGGGCATTTATATAGATTCTAGGTTGTCTAATAGTATATGAATTATTATGAATTATTTTACTTCGCGCTTTCCTACAAATGCGAAGCAGCCTGATTTTTTTGACCTTGTCATCTTCCAAAATACCCGATGTCATCTATAAAATGCCCTCAAAAATCGGGCCGAAAAATGCACTTTTTCGGCCTGATTTTTGCCCATTTTTTGCTCCAAAACCACTACATATAGTGGTTAACTATAAACGCTAGAATAAAAGTAAGCCAGAATTAAAGAAAACGCCAGGAAAAAAGTGAGCCACTTGTAATAAAAATCC
>NZ_JAHHUL010000037.1 GCF_019008365.1 Phosphitispora fastidiosa
TGGGAGAGAAAACACTATGTTGGTATCGGCACAACTGACGGGAGATACTCTGTGGTTGTGCACATAGACAGTGTTGGTAAAACGGGGCTGAAAATCTGCAAGGAGGATTATGTAACTATTCACGGAGATATGTATGATGATATCTATTCTTCTCCGGATTAACCCTTGCGAAACGGCGCTAATGCAGGGAACAAAATTGATTATATTGGTGTCAGTACTAATAAACGGGAAGTCAATTTTTTTGATGCATATGGAAATAGGGTGGATTTACCGATGATGGTGCTCATCGAAAGGGGAAAGATGTATGGCCAGCGGGAAACATCTGACTATATGTTGCCATTTCATTTGCTTCCTGTTTTCCGAATTTATCAGGACCGGAAAGGTCATTGATTAAAAATAAAAGGTTAGTAACAATAATAAATTAAGGAGCCGAAAAAATGCAGACAATTGGAGAGGGGGGAAGGCTTTGAAACAGGGAAGAAAAATATTATTTATCTTCTTGTTTATCATGATTCCTGGAATATTTGTTGGGTGTTCAAACACACAAAGTGCCGGTCAAAATCAGATTGAATCGCCGAGTAATTCCAATGATCAGCAAACTGAAGAAGATTTCATATACGCGGCGGAAATAAAAGATACAGTGGATAGTCTGACTTTACTTGATGATTCAAAGATTGATATTGACCAAGATGGACGGGAAGAGTCTGTCGAATTATACACAGCCGCTGCAAAAGACCCTAAAGGTCAAATCGCCTGGGATGACGGTCAGCGCTGGCTGTTGAGAGTTACGTATGGCGATAGTGAGTTTATTCTTTTTGATGATTATGTTCAACTTGGTGATTTAAACTACTGGCTGTATACCTCGGAACAAAATACTGTACATATAACTACAATACAGAATTGTGATGCGGATTTTTTATTCAGCGACAATGTATTTGATAAAGAAAAGAAGCGTTTTGAGAGGAAAGTCGTATTTAGACCTTATAATGTAATTATGTCAGATTACTCTCGTTATTAAAATATTAAAAGTGGAGTGATACTTATGAGTTACAATTTGGATGATCAATTAAGGAAGCGCTTTGTTTGCAGCAAGTGTAAATCATCCGGTGCTTTGGTTAAACGTTTTGCAGCAACAGGAACCGGGTTTTCCAAGATGTTTGACATTCAGCATAACCATTTTATTGCGGCTTCATGCAAAAATTGTGGATTTACCGAGATATACAACCCGGAGATTCTTGAAGGTAAGGATGGATTAGGAAATTTATTCGATATACTTTTTGGTTAGTTGTTGGTCAAAGGAAGAAGTTAGCGAGGAGTTATGAATGATGCGAAAGGTATTTAGACGTCCAATCGAATATTATGATGAAAGAATTTCTTCAATCGATGAGCAAATTTGCACGCTGATAAAGCAAAGAAGAGAAATTTCGAACAATAATCCGGGGTTTCCTCCGCCTGAGTATATTTCCAATTGGGCAAGTAAGTTCTCACTGTACGAGAATTTATTAAATTCAGTATTCGGGGCCTTGGCAAACGAGAAACATTTTCGGCCAATGGTTGAACCCGAGGGATTCCGAATGCATTTGCCAATCCTAAAATCAACTGAAAAAGGTGAAAAATTATATACTGTAACCTTTATTCGGCAGTTCACTAACGCCAGCGTTGTAAACTTTAATGTAGATTGGGACGGTACAAATGATTCACTGATGGACCGGCCCCAGCACAGTTTCTTTGAATTGATTATCGGAGAGCAGTACAATTGCCGAATGGCTGGTGGAGGCGGTTCAACAGGACACTATACTTACAACTTTATTGTCTCACCACCATTATCAGATGATATTTCAGGAATAGACTTGGTTTTTAAAGAGTATAGTGCTCCACATAAACCAACAGGTCTTGAAATTGTAATTCATGTGGAATAAATGATTCTGGTTTTGATGAACTCAAGAAACCATTTAAAATTTGCATTATTATTGTGTACAGCTATTGTATCATGCAAAAATTGTGGAAGTAGCAATAGAATTGGTAGCCCCGAGTATTATCAGCGGGAGGGGTTACCCCTTAGCCTAGTCAGAGGTGATAAAGATGGTATGCGGAAATGGTTGAGCGTTACTCATGTCCGGATTGTGGTATAATTAACTTTACCTCTGATCTTGAGGGCTATCGTAAATGCGGCACAACACCAAGTAGTGCCTATGTGTGCCAGCATAAAGGTGAAATCATTCAACACCCGGCTGTGAAATCTTGATTGATGAAAAGGTGGGCACACAGTGAACTATAAAAGGATCATTTTAGTTTTAATTATTTTTTCGATTGGCTTTTTGGCATTTGTAACATTGTCAACCCCTGACAAGCCACCAATGCCAAAAGTAACATATCAGAACGAGCCAATAGAAGTTTTGCAGGGTAGCTATGGCTGGGAAACATTTACTAAAAGTGTTCAGGCAGACTCTCCGATACCTCCTGAACTCGTGGAAAACATTACTCCAACTACTGTGGCTCCGCAGGGCAACCTAAAAATCAAATTTGATTATAAGCCCAATAATGTTGATGTATTGTTATGGACTGAAGCAGGACCTCTAAAATACAACATAGATCACAACACTGTCATTATGCCAGAGGATGAAGGCATTTATGTTTTTGAGATAAGAGGGAATGGGATCAGGGCGAATCAATATATGCATTCAAGATAAGAGTAAAATAAACGGAAACTTTAAGATTATCTTTCCAATTTCCGAGGAGGACTGTTTTTGGAAATACCTAAAATTAAGCGGCGCACCTTTATTATTAGCGGATGCCTGGCTTTGGCTGCATATTTTTTTGTTGAAACCAAGACCATTGCTGTTACCCGTTATTCTATCGGTATTAATAACCTTCCATCGGCTTTTGAGGGTTTTACGATACTGCATTTAAGTGATTTGCATAGCAAGTCATTTGGGGAAGGCCAGGATAAGTTACACGAAATAATTAAAAAACAAACATATGATTTGGTGGCAATAACAGGCGATCTTATTGACAAGGATAATCCTGATCCAGAACCTGGGCTTCAATTGGTTAAGAACCTGACCGACAAACCCACTTATTTCGTGCCCGGGAACCATGAATGGTGGTCTGGGTACAGCATTAGGGAATCTCTTTTGAAACATGGGGTTAAAGTTCTGGAAAACAGAGCGGAAAAGTTTGAATTAGGGCAGCAAAGTGTCTGGATTTTGGGGGTTGATGACCCTTACTTGGGCCGGGACGACCTACAGGAGGCTATGACGGGTGTTGATGAAGTATCACCTAAAATACTGCTGGCTCATGCTCCAGGCATTTACCAAAGTGTAATAAATGAAAAAATCGATTTGCTATTGGTGGGGCATACCCACGGAGGCCAGATACGAATTCCTTTTATTGGAGCGCTAGTAGTGCCAGGTCAGGGGCTGTTCCCTGAATTTGATTATGGTCTTTATACGTCCGGAAATACGAAGATGGTTATAACCAGCGGTCTTGGGGAAAGTGTTTTGCCGATTAGGTTTAATGCTGCACCCGAAATAGTTTTAATCACTCTTAAAGGCCTAAAACAATAGGAGGTTTTTCAATTGAAACCGTTTTTGGTTGGCACAGGAATATTGTTGGCAGGGTTAATTATTGGAATGTTTAAAGGTGATTTGGAATTTGGTGTTAATTTTTCCGCAATTATTGGGATAGGATTACTAATTATTTCCGGTGTTCTTTCCGGAGCATTTATAAGTGGAGACAGAATTCGAGCCAACGTATCGACTTCTCCTCAGGAAGATTTGGATAATACCCGAAAATGGGGGTTTATATTCATGATGACCGGTATGCCGGGGTTTATGGCAGCGGTTGTTTATCATGCCTTTTTAAAATAAAAAAATAATGTTTCGGAAAAGCAATGCTGAAATGATAATATAATTAAGCAGCAGTCCTGTGCAAAGTCTTTTTTTTAAGATAACTGCAGAGGGCGGCTGCTTGTTTTTTGTTGTGCCACACGGGAAAAGATATATTGGCATAAAATGTAATAAATGGTATAATATAATGTGTGTTTTGGGAGCAGATGGGTTCAAAAATGATGGGAGAGTGGAGAACTGTGAAGAAATTTGTGTTTTTGTTTGCCGCCCTGGCATGCTTACTGACAATATCCCCACCGGCACTGGCTGCCTATCCGGAGATTACAATCACGGTAAATGGCAGCAGAATAGCCAGTGATGTCAAGCCGTATATCGATGCCAATGATAGGACAATGGTCCCCATTCGTTTTGTAGCTGAAGCCCTGGGTTCAGAAGTGGACTGGAACCAGAAAACAAAGGGAGTGAGTGTGAAACGAAAGGAAAATGCAGTCTACCTTTGGGCGGGCAGGCAGGACTACACCGTCAACGGGAAAAGCAAAACAATGGATACAGTCCCTGTGATTCTGCCGCCGGGCCGGACTATGGTGCCGGTAAGGTTTGTAGCCGAAGCGCTGGGGTGTACGGTGAACTGGGACAGCGCGACCCGGACTGTGATGATTGTGCTGGACAATGGCTATGTGCTGCCCGAGGAGACGGATCTGCAGATCGATATGTACCCGCCTGATGATAATCCCAATCAGGTGGATATCAGTATGCTCATTTTAATAGATAGAGATTTGACTTCACAACTTTCCGATTTATTTAATATTATTAAAAGCAAGTTTGGAGACAATGCAGCTCATGAAATAAGCACTTATGTAAGCTCGAAGAAAAATAGATATGACTATGTTTCTGGAAAGAACTTTTATTACAATGGCCAGGAAATATGGGTTATATCACGGGCTGGAGATTTCGGAATACAGGTAACAATTTATTTACCGGAGGCTTAAGATGAAAATATTACAGAGTACAATAATATTTGCTATAATGCTAATATTTATGCCTCTTTTAGCGTATGGTGCAGAATATGATTCTTACATACCTCTTAAGAGTCCCCCAAATGATGTTGATTCGGCAATGAATGACGACAATAAATATTTAAACAGAGAATACTTTGTACATAAACTTCCAATTATTAAAAACCTTAATCTAAATGGTGAGGAACTTAGAATTATTTATTATGACAACAGTGAGCATATGCTTGTATGGGGAAATGAGCACGGGGATTATTTGAACGGAGTATACCGTTATTTAGGTATTAATGCATTGGGTGAAAACATTACAAATATAGATTGGCCACTTGATGTTCCTATAAACCCAGGTGCTAAATTAGATGATAATTGCTGGATTAAATTTCCCTGGGAGAGTAATGCAATTAGGCAAAAACTAATTTCCCGGGGTGAATCCCCTATCTCGAGAAGCCCCTGGGATGGTGATACCAGGTTTCTTCCCAATATCGTCAAAGGGCTGCAGGCAAAACACACGGCTGAATTCAGGGGCGCTCCCGAATTAACCTGGACAGATTATGTGCATATCCTGCAGCCCCCCACTTACTACGGCTGGGGTGTAGGGCGGGCCTGGCACATCAAGAACGGTGAGATACTTTA
>NZ_JAHHUL010000038.1 GCF_019008365.1 Phosphitispora fastidiosa
GCTTGTATCGTTATTTTTGTGCACAAAAAAATCAGCCCTTGCAAGAGCTGAAAAAGATTCCCCTTTTCGTTATCTGGAATCAATCCATATAACTACTCCATGGTATGTATATTTTAAATTCCACTCCGGGATAGTTTTCAGGTTCTTTTAATTCTAATCGGCCACCATGGCGGTCTATAATTTGCTTAATTATAAAAAGCCCCAGGCCACTATGATGATTCGTATCTTTTGTTGTATACCCCGCCGCAAAGATACTATGCCTAATATCCCGAGGAATAGGGGCACCGTTATTAGCAACGTTAACCTGCAAACCAAATTTATTGCAGATGAGAGTCAAATCTACCCTCGGAGAGCAGTTGGCTTTTGCCGCCTCCAAAGCATTATCCATTAAGTTTCCAACCAAATGGGTAAGATCCTCAGGTGATAATGGCAAGCTATTGCCTTCCATTTTTACCTGCCAATGAAATTCAACCCCTTTGGTTTTTGCTTCTTCCTGTTTTACACTTAGAATAGCAGCCAATTCCGGCGGATCAATTTTTAAGAGAATTTCAATATAGCGGACCGTTTGATATAAATTTTCGACATAGCTTTCAGCCTGTGCGTAATGACTTGATTTTAAATAGCCATAAATAGCTGAAAGGTGATTATAGATATCATGCCGTTCAACCTGTAATCGCAAATTCAAATTATGCCTCTCTCTGACATGACGTAATTCTGTTGCTAGCCTGGCCTCCCGTTCTGTGACCCGCTGCAAGTAACCGGCTACAAAAATAGTAGCTACCGTTGAAACCATTAGGACAGCGCTGCTAATTTGTACCAAAGTATCAAGGGTAAAGCTGTAGTATAAGCCCGAGGTATAGATGTTAAAACTGATCTTCAATAATGCCAGCATTAAAGCTTGTACAAGGCATAACAAAAAAAGGCCTGTTTGGCTAAGCAACTGCCTTTTTTCCCCTTTTGCCCCATTGTTCGCTTCGATTAGTCGTATAATCAGTGGCAACCGCCATTGGCGTTTGATAAAAATGAGGGTTAAGGCTGCCAATAAAAGTAAATGTGGCAAAGGAAATAGAATTCGAAGCAAAGGATCAGAGATAATTTGTTCTAGTTTAAAAGAAAAAATCCAAGCCAAAAAAGGAACGGAAATACCCTCTGCCAATCCCAAGATTGCACTTACCAGCACCATAATGGTTAAAGCTGCACGCCAAGGTAATTTTAAAAAAAGGTTTAAAAAAATAACCATCAATATTACCTGTAAGATGGAATGGATGCCAAAAACCATTGGTATTGAACGGACAACAAAAGAAAACAGGGAAGTTAACAAAGAAAGAGTTATAACAAACAGAGGAGATTCCTTTTTGCCTATTAGAGCCAGTACCATATAATATAAAACTAAACTCTCAGGAAGAGATTCGCCCAAAAAGGGTATCAGTGGCATTAGATCCATTACCATTACCCCCTTAAGACGTTAAGGTCGGAATACGACATCAAATCTTGTATTCGGTCACGGCTAAGCAATGCCTTACCTTGACAATTTTTAAATCTAACCTCGTAATACGAGGAATTGGGGTAATTGACTATTCGTTCAATCCAGTCAGTGTTAATGATATAAGATTTGTGGGAGCGAAAAAAACCATTCCCTAAGTGTTGTTCCAACTCCTGCAGAGTTTCCCGCGTCTTAAATTTGCCATCGCTGCAGTAAATAAAAGTATGACGACCAGCTTTCTCTATGTAAAAAATCTCATTAAGTTTCACAAAGACCCGTTCATTGCCCAAGTTTATAGAAATTCTGGCTGTTTGCAAATTCAAGTTTGATGGATTATTCTTCTGAATTTTTAGCATTTGCTGAATACGCCGGAAAGTTGTTTTTACTCGTTCTTGATCAATAGGTTTCAAAATATAATCTGAAGCATAAAGTCTAAAAGCATCTAGGGAATATTCTTGATGGGCGGTGATAAAAACTACAGCTAAATCGGGTTTTATTTCTCTCAGGTTTTCAGCTAACTCTATCCCAATCATATCAGGCAGTTCGATATCCAAGAAAGCTACGTCCGGGCTTTTCTCTTTGACAAGCTTTATTGCATCAATGGCATTTTTCGCTGTTCCTACAACCAGAGCATCTTCAAGTTCGCTAAGAAATGAGCCGAGCAATAATAAAACTCCTTGTTCATCGTCTGCCATGACAATCTTAACCGGCAAAATTAATCACTTCCTTCCTTGGTATCTAATCCAAAAAACTGATCGAGTTTTCCCGATACTAAAAGCAACCCTACATGGTAGTTAAAACGGCAAGATGATACATCACCTATAAATAAACAAGGCCACTGATGTTGTAAATAGCAACAGTGAGCCTAATTCAACAACCTAGCTATCATTGAGATATTATTACTCGTTTTACATACACCCGCAGCTTTGTGTCCGTTTTTCAACAAGTTTACCTTTTTTAATTCATTTTGTTTGGTATTTATTAGTTATTATACTAAAATTTTCAGCTAAAGACTAGTTTAATCTTGTCAATCAATATCCTTCTTCCTTTATCCCAGACAAACCGTAAGCGTCAAATAAGACAGTGTATGGAAACTTCCCTAATTGTTTGAGACAATACTCTAAATTAGACTAGAGTTTTTCGACCATGGTCGAAAAACTCCCAAGAGAGGTTTAGAGTTGAATACCAGGGCAATCACCCACCAGTATCGACTAAATCAGTGGAATGGAGATCATCCGTGGGGTGAGCCGTCCGGCGCATGGCAAATAAGTCCTCATCGGAAATGGTGTTTATGACCAGGGGGCCGGCGGTAAATGCTAGTACAATTAATACTCAACAGTTCTGTCTGACGCTTGATGCTGTTGTGAGGACTTGCATCATTAAAACTATAGTTTTGGCCTAATCAAGGCTCCTAAGAATACTCAATTACTCAAATAATATTGAGTTATCCGCAATTGATGTGTGCCTACGCATTTTGAAGTTATCACTTATGGATAAGTCTTCAAACCCTCATGCAAGGTCATGACTTCCGGAAAGTTAATTTTGACTGTTGAAGACGAGATATGGTTTGTTCAAGAATTGCTAAAAAATCAAAGGATTACTTTTTTTTGGAGTTTAATCTAAATAAAACAATTGCCAATGTAACAAATAAGAACAAAAAAACAATCTTCTGGGGGGATAAAGTAAAGCCCATTTAAGACAACACTCCATTCTATATAAGGTATGGCTCGTAGCCGATTTGCCGGATACATGGGTTTATGCTTGGGGAATATGCGGCTTGGGGAATATGCGGCTTGATCATTAGTTTGGCGACAATATCACTTACAAGCCGCGCTAAATGATTTTCCGGGCACCAACTCGATTAAATATCTCGGAAAAAGTATTCCTAGTTCCAGTAATAAGGCTTGAATTTAGCCATCAAATACACCTTTGCTACCGGTTTTGCTTATAGTAGTAGTTGACGCTGATGGCCAAAAGTCCTTTCTTTCGTCGGACAGACTCCGAATCTCACTATTGCTGTGAGGTGTAAAAATTACCAAAGTCATCCTAATAATCAGGCATTTTCCCACTCTCTAAGCCTCTTAGTATTTTTGTTGATAGTAATAGTGAAACTATAAATAGAATTAAAACTAAAGTTATGCTTATTGTCCAGAATAAAGTCGTATTTGTAATTACTTTTTTAATACTAATATTTAACCCAAAAATTTTTAATAAATAAGGAATCGATATAGGGATCGCCATAAATGCCATAATGAAGTATCTACTCCTAGCGGTTCCATATTTATATGAAACTGGTATAGCTATTGCATTGTACAATAGTACTATAGTGAAACACAAAAAGGTATATATAATTATCGTATTAATATTTACTGCTAAAAGAATTCTCCCAATTGTATTTTCTAATACTAATACAATTAAGGATGACAAGATTGCTAGTAACAATGTTACTATATATTTACTTGCAGCCTCATGAAAAGCGGGAATTGGCATTGCCGTTACATTTTTTCTCCATCTAACGCTTTCATCTAATGACATAGTAGTTGTAACCTGTAGGGCAAACGTTAAAGCGATTACAAGAGTTAATATTGGTGTAAAGAACT
>NZ_JAHHUL010000039.1 GCF_019008365.1 Phosphitispora fastidiosa
CCAATACGGCTTAGCTCTCGGCTAACGTTTATTGGCTCGTTCACAACCATCTCTCCACTGTTCAGTTTTCAAAGACCTGTGTTTCCTTTTTGTTCCTGCGGCATCTCTGCCGCAGGAACTTTATCTTACCACACTTGACCCTCTCAAGTCAACTGGTAATTTCTGCTCCTGTTGTTAACCTTGTTAATCCTTCTCTCCACTGCTCTCTCAAGCGCGGATTTACATCTTACCACGTTTAACCCTCTCAGGTCAACTGGTAATCTCTGCTGTTTTCCAAAGCTCTCCATTGCTCTCTCAAGCCCGGATTTACATCTTACCATATTCAACCCTCTCAGGTCAACTGGTAATCTCTGCTGTTTTCCGAAGCTCTCCACTGCTCTCGCAAACCCTTATGAACCTCTTTTCTTCTATTTCTGCCGTAATTTAGCGTAAAATATGTAACTCCATAGCTTAGAGTCAAAAATTATGGCACATCTTCAATTGCATTTGAATTTACCGAACTGCAAGTTACATGTGTTGTATCCTTTACGCCCTAAATAGACAATTAGTTATGTATATTATATTGCACATAAAGGCAAAAATATATTAATAAAACAGGAAAAAGGAGATGTTATTTTTGGATTACAAGCGAGCTTCCGAAATAATCAAATCACAAGAGACTATCGACGTAACTTTTAATGGACAAAATATTTGGATCAAAAATCTCAATCATAATAATAATACTGCAGTGGTTACACCAACTACAGAAGGTCAACCGGACATAACTGTTTCAATCGATGAACTTAAAGAGAATTAGGCCTTTATGTGAGAATAAGTCACCCCTCAATACTAAAGGAGTTGTCGTTTTATGGAATATAATAAGATAAAAGAAATGCTCTACTCACAAAATTATCATTTACTGTTTTATAATAATGAACCGGTATGGTTAAGAACTATAGATGAAAATTCTCAAACTGCGGTTGTGTCATCATCCGTATTTTCTGAACCTGATAAAACCGTCTTTCTTAATCAATTAAACGAATGCTGTGATTGCTGATGGAGGGTGCAGATAAATTCCTCCAGGATGGGCCCCCGACAACTCCGCCGACATTCCACTACCGCTTACGCGGGTCGCGGGTCGGCGGACGTCAGACTTATCCTTCCGGAACATATCTGCCACCTGCCCACCTGCTATTCATATTAAATCCGGCAACGTCCTACTCTCCCAGGACCCTGCGGTCTACCTGTCCAGATATCTCTAACCTCACTTCGTTCGCTAAGAGACTATCTGAAGTGGCACTAGGCGCTTCGCGCCGTCGCAAGTCTGAAGCTCGGGTCGCGCTGATGGTACTTGGTAAGCGCTTAACGAACGGGTGCATGGTCAAAACAGCCTTGCCATGAGAGAATATCCCCAATACGAGGAATGGGGGTAGATAAAATGGCAAGTCAGGAACAACTGGCATTGGTGGCTGAATGCCGTGCCAGCGGTATGACCGCGAAAGACTGGTGTGAAGCAAGAGGTATCAACTATCGTCATTATGTGTATTGGGCTTCCCGTGTTAACCGGGCCCAGCGGACCAACCAGGATCACCATGACCAGCAAGAGCCACAACCACAGTGGGCTCCGGTAAAAATGACAGGGGAACCGGAGGTAATCGGTGAAATTCGGCTTGTCTGCGGCAGATGGACCATTTGCGTGGGAACTGGTTTCAGTCCTGTTCTTCTTGCCGAGGTGCTTAAAGTAGTGGATGGCATATGCTAAAGGAAATCACCAGCTATGACGGGATTTATTTGGCATGCGGGGCCACTGACCTAAGAAAATCGGTAGACGGTCTAGCCATCATTGTTAAGCATGAATTCAACATGGATCCGTTTGGGAACTACCTTTTTCTGTTTTGCAACCGGAACCGCAATCGGCTAAAATGCCTGAGCTGGGATAAGAACGGCTTCGTACTGTACTACAAGAGGCTAGATGGGGCGGGAGCACGGTTTAAATGGCCGAAGGAGCCGGCAGATGTAAGGAACATCACAGTCAGCCAACTTCGCCTGCTCATGGATGGCCTGTCCATAGACCCGCCAAAGGGTTTTGGTGAGGTTGCAGCCAGAGATTTCTGCTGATAAAAATAACACGTCAATATGGCGACAAAATGTCTGCTTCCGAGTAAAAAAATGTTACTGTTTAGATAGTGTAAACCCTTGATATTAGTGGATTTATAGGTGTTTTCATGCTATAATAAAAACATGGAAAAGGTTGATTTAACGGGTATTCCGCCCGAGGTAACTCAATATATTTCAAGACTCGAAAACAAGGTGCAGGAACAGTCCAAAACCGTGGAATCACAGAAGGTCCGGATCGACCGGCTGATGGATATACTGGCCAACTTCCAAAAGACCATGTACGGTCAATCCAGCGAAAAGAGCAAATATGTACTGAACGAGGATAATGGTCAGATATCGATCTTCAACGAAGCGGAGGCTGTTTCAAACAGCAAAGCGCCTGAGCCCACCAAAGTTTCTGTTTCTGAGCATAGCAGGAAACCCAGACGCACCAAGGAAGAACTGGCAGCAGATGTGCCCGTAGTGGAGATGGTCTGTGAACTGAATCAAGAACAGCTTGAGTGCCAGAAATGCGGCGCAAACATGCGTGTTCTTGGCAAAGAGGCCGTCCGGGAAGAATTGGAGATTATACCGGCCCATGTAAGGCTGCTGCGATATATCCGATACAGCTATGTCTGCGAAAGCTGCGAGAAGGAAACGGGAGAAGCGACGATAGTGAAAGCACCTACTCCCGCACCTGTCATAAAACGAAGCCTTGCTTCGGCCTCTACTGTGGCCCATGTCATGTACCAGAAATATGTCAACGGCATGCCCTTGTACCGGCAGGAAAAGGACTGGGCCAATCAAGGTATTGTCCTATCCAGAGCGACTTTAGCCAACTGGATTATCCGGTCGGCAAATGACTGGCTGATGCCTTTATGGGAGACAATGAAGGCATATCTGCTTAAACAGGCAGTGATTCATGCGGATGAGACTGTAATCCAGGTGCTTAAAGAAGAGGGCAAGAAACCATCCTCAGAGTCACGGATGTGGCTGTACTGTTCAGGCAATATAGCCACTAAGCCGGTGGTGTTGTATGAATATCAGCCCACCAGGTCGGGTGAGCATGCGAGGCGGTTTCTGGCGGGCTTTCGTGGGTATTTGCAAACAGACGGCTACAGCGGTTATAATAAGGTGCCCGATGTAACCCGATGTGGCTGCTGGGCTCACCTACGGCGTAAATTTCAGGAGGCCATGCCAAAGGGAGTCGCCGTTGGTTCCACCGCCGCAATAGGCTTCGAATACTGCAACAAGCTGTTTGCAATTGAGAAAGACCTGGAACAGCTCACTCCCGAAGAACGTAAAATCCAGCGTCAGGAACGGTCTAAGCCAGTTCTTGAGGCTTATTGGTCATGGGTAGACACAGTGAACGTTCTCAAAGGATCCAAACTTGCCGAAGCAATAACTTATTCTGTAAATCAGAGAATGAGCCTGGGCACATTTCTTGAGGACGGGCAGATTGCACTATCCAACAACCGGGCTGAGAATGCAATCAGGCCCTTCGTCATAGGCAGAAATTATGTGCTCACTCTGTTTATGTTTCTTAGCAATGCTGCAATGGGTAAAATTGCTTAATATTCCTTGTAGT
>NZ_JAHHUL010000040.1 GCF_019008365.1 Phosphitispora fastidiosa
CAGAAATTATGTGCTCACTCTGTTTATGTTTCTTAGCAATGCTGCAATGGGTAAAATTGCTTAATATTCCTTGTAGTTCAACAAATTATCCACCTTCATATAAGCACATAAATAAATATCTATAGCGAGGCAAGGAAGGATAGAATATCATCGGGTGGCCTGTAACGGTAGCTTCCAATAGATGGTTCAGCCATTTTTTCCAGTATTCTTTGTTTCATCTCAATGTCTGCCTCCATATATTTGTGCGTTGTATTTATGCTCTCATGTCCAAGCCATATGGCAATAGTTGAGATGTCAACACCTGACTGAAGCAAATGAAGTGCAGTGGAATGCCGAAAAGTGTGTGGGCTGATGGTTTTGTTTTTTAAGCCAGGTGAAGTATTCTGCGCTTTTTCTACTAGACATGCGATGCGATACCGGACACCTGACCTGGTAAGCTCATCGCCAGTATAATTAATGAACAATTTATCATCTTGCTTAAGACCATTCTCATTAATATATTTCTTAATAAATGCTACTGTTACCTTCCAAAGTGGAACATTCCGATCTTTTCTTCCTTTGCCAGTCACATGTATATAGGCTAAACTGCCAGAACCGTCAAACAGAACATCCCTACATTTCAAGGAAAGAAGTTCGGATACCCTTACTCCGGTATTGTAAAGAATCAGTACCATCAACTTGTCACGGCGTCCAAGTGCTTCGTTCATAGAACAAGCATCCAACAGACTATCAACTTCTTCCTTCGTTAGAAAGTCCATCTGTCTTTTTTCTGCCTTCCGGAAGGGTATCATAAGGCTTCTTTGAACAACAGCACTGTATTCCGGTCTCTCAAAGGAAATAAAGTGAAGGAATGCATGGATTGCGGCCAGGCGGCTGTTAATAGTTTTTGGCTGGTTTTTCCTTTCATTACTTAGATATTCAAGAAACCCTAGTATGAATTCTGCTTCAATATGTTCCATACCTATTTGGTACGGCGGACATTTGTGAGCAATTCTTAAATAGTGTACATAGAGCCGGAAAGTATCCCTATAGGATTTGATTGTCTCTGGAGATACATTTTTTTGGTTCATCATCCTTTTAAGGAAAAACTTCTGGAGCAAATCTTGGAAGGTGCTATTCATACGATTGAAACTCCTTTCCGCAGTGGAGCTCGAATTTATCACACGCAAGGGAAAGAAGTTCTGGAGTAGATGAAAGATACCAATATGTATCTGCTGGTTTTACATGTCCCATATAGACCGAGAGTAAATAGATCTTCTGGTTAGCATCTTCTCCGCTTTCCAGCCATTTGAGGATGGTACGGCAGGCAAAAGTATGGCGGATATCGTATAAACGCGGTCGTCTGCCGTTCCATCTGTGTCCGACATCCGGTATAAGACAGGGACGGAGTTGTTGAAAGGCATATTCGAAAGCTCTTGTATTGAATCGCCTTCCATTTGTGTTTACAAAAAAGAAATCCTCTTTTGAACGTCCAGGAAGTTTCGCTTGTACTTGTGATTCATATTTCTCAAGTTGTTCTAAAACGGTTTGATGTAGGGGAACTAGACGATCCTTATGGAATTTGGTATCCCTAATGTACAGATACCTTTCCTCAAGATTAACATCCTTCACAGTAAGGTTGGTCAATTCCGAAACTCGGATTCCTGTGGACCACAAAAGGCCTAGTGCCGTGGATACGGTCATACACCTGATGCCATCCGTCGAAAATAGATTTGCAGATTCATTCATTAGCCGAAGAATTTCTTCTTCCGTGTAAATATAAGGAGCCACACGTCCATGACATTTCCCGAAGACACCCGTCTGGGGAATTTGTGCTTTAGAATCAATGGAAGCCGCATATACCGCAAAGGTATGTACGGTTTCAAGCCTCCTTGCCATATACCATCTACTATAGCCACTGTCAAGTGAAGCCCACTGCATGGCTAAATCAATAGTAAGTGATCCGTTATATTCGATATCCCGAGTATATTTGGCAAAACGTCTTAGTTCTTGCGATTCGATTTTCAGTTGATAGCCTAAACTTTGCTTGTATTTAATATAGGATTCGATCTGCCTGCTTATCTTATTATCCGCTATCATAAGCTGCCACCTCCCGGCCATATACCGGCAGCTTGTAACAGCCCTTCTGTATCAATTTTTGTATAGACGGCAGTGCTGTCCAGTGATTGATGACCGAGGATATCAGCTACCATTTTCAATGAGGCGCCTTTTTTATATATTTTGCTGGCAACCGTTCTGCGTAATATATGTGTGCCTGTGATGGATTCGCTGATTCCCGCTCTTTTATATGCACGGCGCATGGCATTCCTTATCTGACTCCTTCCCATGGGATCACCCATGGCATGAGAAAAGCGCACAAAAAGAACCCGGCTTTTACATGCGGGTCGGGAATTCTGTAGATAGTTAATAATGGCTTCTCCAAAGGCAGGGGAAATTGGCAGTCTTCTGTCGGTATGAGTCTTAGTGTTTTTAATGTTAATAATGCCGTTTTCCCAATCGAAATCATCTAAAGACAGTCCGGCAACTTCTGCACACCGAAGCCCAAGTTCTGTAAAGCACAGGGCAATTGCATAATCGCGTATTCCTGATGTTCGATTTTTGTCAAACGAACTAAGTAGTGATTCAAATTCTTCATCGCTTATTACAGTGGGAACGGAATTTAACTTCCACACCGCTGGCGATAGAGGAATCTTAAAAATAGATTCATCAACATTTACACGAGTAAACCGAAGGTATTGGAAGAAATTACGAATGGATGTGGCTATTCTCCCTTTAGTACTAGGCTTTAAATAAGCTGCTTCTCCGGTAAAATAATTTCGGATATCTATGGCGCAGATATTTGACACATCAAAATTCTTAGACTGCTGATAGATGAAACCAAGGAAGCGTCTTATATTAACAGTTTCAGAACTAATGCTTGTGTCTGCCAGATGCTTGACTCTTCTCTGGAAGTCTTGGAATCCAACAAGAAGATCTTCAATTTCAGCATTGCCTGCGTCTTTTACAGTTTTGGGATACGCTACCCCCATTAAAGATTTATGAAAAGCGTATAGCGCAGCACGGCAATCTTTAAAGGTTTTAGGAGCCATTGAGGCCTCATTTTTCAAGAATTCGGTGATCTGGTCTGTGATGTTGGCATTCTTTTCGTTAAAGTAACCTGATCGCAAAAATCTGGACACATAGGTGTGATAACTAAGAATAGTGCTCTCGTGGTATTCGTGTTCTAGCAAAAATGTCCTAAATTCATTCAGTTTTTGCCTAACTGGCAATGGCACAAATACGTATGGCATAGCAGCAACTCCTTTTTACTTGAAGTATAAAATGCTGCTATTCATTTTTACAATTAGTTATCTTGAGCACATAAATTAAGTGAGCACATAATTTC
>NZ_JAHHUL010000041.1 GCF_019008365.1 Phosphitispora fastidiosa
TGCGATTGTCAAGAAAAAACTGAGCCAGTCGCCAGAAAAAAAATGAGCCACTAGCGCCAGGAAAAAAGTGAGCCACTATTGTAGAAACGCTGGGAAAAAAGTAAGCCACATAAATGCATGAAAAATAGGGCTTGAGTGGTGATGCTATTCATAATTTTAACCCTTTTTTCCGTTTAATATCGTCTGTTCCAGCCTATAGGAATCCTTGACATTCATATTGAGCAGATGGGATCGAAAGGTTATTCTATCAATCAATGCAGCGACCATGATTTCATTTTCAAAAAGGTCAGTCCAACTTGAAAACTCCAGATTGGTAGTTAAAATGATACTGGCTCGTTCAGAACGCTCTGATATCACCTGGAACAGCATCTCCGACTGGTATCTATTGAAGGTCAAATATGAAAGCTCGTCAATGATCAGCAAATCCACCTTGGAAAGGCTCTTTTCTAGTTTTGACAACCGGTGGAGTTGCACAGCTTCGGCAAGCTGATTTGCAAGGTTAACCGCAGTATAAAATCGCACATTGAACCCAGCATAGCAGGCCTTCATTCCAAGCCCTATGGAAATGTGGGTCTTTCCAGACCCAGGATTTCCTATCATCACGATATTCTGCCTGTTCTTGATAAAATCGCAAGAAGCAAGCTCCTGAATGTAGCCTTCTGAAACATGCTCCAACCTTGAGAAGTTAAATTCATCAAGGGTTTTCATTACAGGAAATCCTGCTCTTTTAATCTTTCGCTTCTGACCAGTTTCCCGCCTTTGGGAGAGTTCAAGCTTCATAAGCTCACACAGAAATTTATCATACCCATCGCCGGTAGCAAGTTGTCTTACAACATTCTCATATCCCTTAAAGGTCGGCGTTTTAAGTTGTTTAGCGTATAATTTTATTGACTCTTTTAATGGATTTAAGCTACTCATACCGCAGCACCCCTTGTTAGAAGGTTATCATATTTTCCAAACTGTGGTTTTGCAACTTTGACGTCAAGCCTGGGGTGTATCTTGGCAGGCTGATTAACCGGTATCAGATGTGCCTGAATCTGTTCGATAGTTATTTCGGTGCCCTGTACGCATTTAATTGCTGTCATCAATCTTTCCTCACCGAAATCCACATACATCCGTAAAAGCTTTACCATCTCATGAGGGCCTGACAGTCGTCGGCCCACTTCCATCAGTGCTTCTGAGATGTTGTTCTTTACCGGTTTTGCATTGTAGGCACTACGGGGGCGTTGTTCTATCAGTTCTAAGTAATGCTCAAGCCGATATTTTGTGGTACCTCTTTCGTAGCACCTTGGATATCGAGCTATCTCGGAGTCCCGATACATAAATGCAATTTCATTACCATAGCCTTTTACAGTTATCTCTTTGCTGGCATACTTAACCGGAACGGAGTAGTTGTTGTAATCAAACCTGACTGTTGAGAAATCATCTACTCTGGCAATTATGCTCTTGCTGGGATCAAACTTAAACCGTGGCAGTTTTGCCATCCTTAAACATGCGCTTTGAGCCATTTTGCCGACTATCTGGTCTCTGCCAACAATTCTATGATTCCGATATTTTAAACATCTACGCAATATTTCGGTATTCAGCTCATCTATGGTATTTACTCTTGGAATTGGCACAAAGATATTGCGCCTAACCCAGCCGACAAGACCCTCAACAAGACCCTTTTCATGCCCAGAGGCGATATTGCAGAATTCAGCTTGAAAGGCATAATGGGCCGCTAAGGCAGCATATCTATCCTGAACCTTGGCATGTACGCCAAAGCCATCTTTAACGGCAACCTTGGCATTGTCGAAGATCACCTTGTGAGGAGCACCGCCAAAGTATTCAAACCCGGTTATTTGCCCCTCAAGGAAACTTTCCTCGTTTTGTCGGTAAAATACTTTGCAGAACATATCGGCACTGTAACACTCCCGCATACACCACAGATTAACCTTTAGCTTTTTGCCTGCAAGGTACACGGTTGCTTCGCCCCAGTCCACCTGTATTGCTTCACCTGGGTCATACGACAGGGGGATGAACACTTTCGGGTGCTTGGCCCTAAGCTCTGCAACAATCTCTCTTATCGTTGATTCACCGCCTGTAAAGTCTTTTTCGGTGACTAATCGGTCGAAGATCCTTTTTGCCGTGTGTTTCTGCTTTTTGATATTTTCCATCTCATCTGCGGCAAGACACGATTTGATGAATTCCAGCACTTCCTCTGTTACTACATACTTACTGCGGCCACTCGTACCTTGCCTTTTCCACGGAACATTTGAGCCGTCAAAATACCGGCTCACAGTGTTCCTTGATATACCAAGAGTTTTCGCAATCGAACGCTGGGACAAATTCTCGTGCTCGTGCAGATACCGGATTTTCTCGTAGATATCCACTTCTATCGCCACTCCTTTACCTCCTATATCACCAGATTTATGACTCTCTGATTATACAGGATTTTTATTACAAGTGGCTCACTTTTTTCCTGGCGTTTTCTTTAATTCTGGCTTACTTTTATTCTAGCGTTTATA
>NZ_JAHHUL010000042.1 GCF_019008365.1 Phosphitispora fastidiosa
TTTCGACCAATTACGAACGGCTTAATACTACGTTCCGCACGGTTGTTTGAAATTTCCAGGCGCCCGTCCAGCAGGTATCTCTCAAGATATTCCCTTTGTGACTTGGCATAATGCACCGCTTTACCAAGAAGAGTATTAGGCAAGGCGGCAAGGCTTTCTATCCAATTGTAAAATTCATCAAACGTTGGCCTGGATAGCCGTTCGCGTTCCCGAAGGCGGTTATCCTGCGTAAGCGAAGCAAGCTGTTTCTCAAGTTGAAACAATTTGTCGCAATAGGCTACTCCCTTGGCCGCGTTGGATTCTGTTTGTCTCTCCTTGGGCAGGGTTTTAAAGGCATCAAAAAACTTCCGCCTAAGATGTGCCAGGCAGCCCACAACGATTATGTTTTCAGGAAGTTTATGATAGCCTTCATACCCATCTGCATGGATGTATCCTGTGAAATTTTTTAGAAAGTTTTCAGGGTGTATATGTCTTCTATCGGGTTTATAGTCATAAATTACAATCTGGTGTTTTGTATCTCCGCTAGTGCGGTACAGCCACATGTAACTCTTTGACTGTGCCGCTTTTCCCGGCTCTTTTAGCACCTGTAAAGTAGTTTCGTCTGCGTGAAGTACATCATGCCTACATAATCGGCGTTTCATCTCTTCATATATCGGTTCCAGCCAGTCCTCGCTAGCTTTGATCAGCCAGTTTGACATAGTCTGCCGGGAAAGCAGAATGCCATTTTGCTTCCATTCCTGCTCCTGGCGGTATAGTGGTGATGCCATCACGAATTTTTGTACCGCTATATGGGCAATTGTTTCAGGGGAAGCAAATCCGCCTTTTATGACAGGTTCCGGTATATCTGCCTTCACGATAGGCACATGTTCGGCAGTCCCTTCACAATTACGGCAGGAGTAAATATGCCGTATATGCCGCACAATTATTGCTTTGGCAGGAATGACTTTAAGCTCTTCGCGGGTTTCTCTGCCCATGGTATGTAATTCACGGCCGCAGTCCAGGCAAATACGTTCTTTAGCCGGAAGCTCGTGCTCAATTACCTCAACAGGTAAATCCTTCGGCAATTTGTCGGTTGTAAGGCGTGTCCGTTTACGGTAATGCGCCTTTACCTCGGAAAGCTTTAGTTCAGGTCTGGTTATATCGGCACTTAATTCGGCCTCGTTGAATATAGCTAACTGAGGATCGCCTGTTTTTTCACTGGAGACGCCAAATTGCTTGTGCTTTGCAAGGCGGATCTGTGCCATGAGCCACTTTACCTGTTCTTCTAATTCTGCAATTTTGCGGTCCTTTTCTTCAATTATTTCAAGGAGTTTTACCGGTGAATTTGCTTGTGTTTTCATAAGAAAATTATACCAGAAAAACCGCATAAAAGCTAGTGTTTATGCGGTTTCAGGGGCTTTCGGGAGATAAATATTTCAGGAGATTTGTCGCTCAAAAACTTCCTCTCGCTTGAGCTTTTTCTCCAATTTTGCTCCTTCAATTAAATAGGATAATTCTTTGGTTTTAAGAACCATGGTGGCGGTGTCTCCCTTTGCCGGCCAGCGAAAATGTCCGCGCTCTAAACGTTTGAAATACAGCCAGAATCCATCGCTGTCCCATTCCAGGATTTTTATTCTGTTCCGTTGTCGATTGCAGAATACAAACAGCGCGGCTGAAAATGGATCGAGGGAAAAGCTGTCTTTAACCAGGGCCATAAGCCCGTTGATAGATTTTCTCATATCCGTATGTCCGCAGCATATGTATACGGGTTTATTATCGCTCCACCTCATTACAGGATCCTCAATATGCGGCAGATCTTTTTCAGTAGTTCAGTATCCGTTTCGGCATCTACGCTTACGCGGCAGCCACCGACTTCAATATCCAGCGTTGATTTTATCTCTTGATTTTGAGGAAGTTGCATCCATCCTTGCGGGGCACAGCTAACGATGGTTTCCCTTGTCTGTTTTGTAAGTTCCATGCAAGCATCTTTTCGCAATTTTCGCTGCCAGTAAAAGTAGGCATGTCTACTTATTCCTTTTTCCTGACAGAAAACCTTAATGCTTTGCCCGCTGTTTTGCCGTTCCTGTATCACCTGCATCCACTTTGACAGCCGGTACTCCTTGGTGACTTTTTGTATATTCATTACAACCACTCCATTTGGGGTTGAAAAAGTTAGCAAACTTTTTCAACTTTTTCAACCATATTTATTGTGATTGTACTATCTTTAGCCTTACTTTTCTATGTCATAGCGTCTTTGACGCTTAC
>NZ_JAHHUL010000043.1 GCF_019008365.1 Phosphitispora fastidiosa
ATTTTTCATGTCATTGCCTCCCCACAGCTATATTTTATCCTAACTAAGCTGTGTCCGGCAAATCGAGTATGGGTCAGTCAACTGGTCCAGGAGATTGCGTTCATTGTACCGGTATTGGTTTGAGTAGAGCGCATCTGTGCCTTTCAGGGCATTGACCGCGGTTAAGCTGCCCAGGGAATCGTACTGGTATTTCAGTTCAGTTCCGTTTCCGGAATATGAAGCCGTATCCAGACGTCCGTTAATATAATAATAATCTGTGGTTCCTGTGGGGTCAACCATCTGAGTCAGATTCCCGGCGGCATCATATCCGTATGATACTTATTCCTGTTTATCGTTCTCCTTTTTTATCCCATTCACTATTTACATCTTCCAATTCTGTCCATAGGCCTTTAAGGCCAATTTCTCTCATGAATTGTTCAAGCTGAACAAATTTATCATTTGTTATAAGTTCCCCCTGTTGCCAAGTAGTTTCACACTCATCGCAAACATAAATTGTTTTTTTTAGTTTTTTAATCTTTGCTTTACATACCAATCCTTGTTCTTTGCAGGCTGGACAAAACATAATATACCCCCTCCACTTTATGGAACAGATACTGGGTATACCGTAATAATTTCAGTTGTACCCTTGTTAACTATGATCTCAACAGCGTTTTCACCTTGAGAACCTACTATGTACCCAGCACTGTAAATACTTCGCGTCCATTTGCCTGTGTAATTGAAGCCCCCCTGTTAACCCAAGCTTCATCAATTAATGGTAATAATTCTTTTCTGCCTACCTTAAAGACAGTATGATCTGGTTTAGCCTTGTCTTCGATTCTTAGAATAAAAGATTTGAAGACTAACCATAAAAGAAGAACCTCAAGAGCGTATATATACGAACTAACTTGAGGTTCATTTATTACCAGTATGGGACAAAATTAGGGTCTTATTTCTTCTAATTTGAAGTTGTCCCAAGCAACAACTTCCACAATAATATCCTGAAAAGGAAAGATATAGTGGTGGGCTTTATTAAGAAAGTCTGCGGTTTCGTCTTTTGCTTTTAATACTGAATGAAGTTCCATAATCCATCTTGAGTTAATAACTTCAAGTAAATAAAAAGGTCTTTTCCCATCCACAAGTAACTGCTTAGTAGCATAGCAATCAATTGTTGAAACCTTAAATCCTTGATAAGGACAAAATGATGCTCTCCAGCGTTTCTCTGTGGAATCGTCAAATTCCAAAGTAATTTTGCTAGTATCCATAGATATAGATTCTAATGGAGTGGTATGAATTTCAACTTGTGTAGTTAATACTTTTAGCTGCATCTTCTCACCTTCCTCTTACAATAATTGAAACACCATCGTTTTTTGAAGTGAATTTCCACGATTCATTTAGAATTTCATCCAGAGTCGCCATTCTATAAGGAACTGGTACACCTGCCTGTTGGAATGAATACAGTCGACGGTTATCTAAAGTATAAAGGTTTCCGTTTTGCTCAAAAATTCTGATTGATGGAACGCTGTTAGGTGCTATTGTACCAGACCTCAAACCATTTGTTAACTGGTCAACTGTTCTTCCGTCCTTAAATGTTGCTGAAATACTATCTTGAGTAAAACGAATAGATGCAGCATCTAAAGCATTACCTGCACTTCGAACCATGCCATGGCTGAGTATCGGCAATAATGCCGTAATGTCGGTTGCTCTAAAGTCGCCACGCCCCCAGTCACTGAAGGTAACCGCCCAATCCGCAGGTTCATTAAGTATTCCAATCACCGAAGCAGCTACAGGCTGCTTTTCGACAGCTTCATTAAAAGCCCCAACCCCACCTTTTACGCCTGACGCTATGGTACTTGGGATTTTCTTAAATTCTCCGATTAATCCACCACTTCCACCCGTCCCCTGACCACTTGTACCAGCAGTCTTAGCCACACTCGGCTGCGAAACCTTTTTATTGCCGTACATATAGTTAGTCAAGGCGTCTCTGGTTATCGCGCCAAAATATCCGGTTACATATTTCCCATCCAGGTAACCCTTATTCCTCAGGAATACCTGCAGCTGTTTGACATCTTCACCTTTTCCTGCAAACCATTGCTT
>NZ_JAHHUL010000044.1 GCF_019008365.1 Phosphitispora fastidiosa
TTTTGCAGGATTTTTTGTTAACATGAAAAGTGAGTAATGTTTTTTTATTTTATCGTTTCTTTAAAAATTTTTTTCATCATACTCGTGGTAACAATCTGATAATCCGTACGAAAGTTAAAAGCATCATGAAGAGCATCGGTAAAATCAGTTCTTGTATATAAGGGCTCATAACCTTCCCCCTTAACCTTTTTAAAGTTCATATTTCTTAATTCACTAGTAATTTCATGACAGGTGAACCCCTCATTAACTCGCTTTTCAAGCAGCCTATAAATAATTAACGATATGAAACATGTGATGAAATGTGCTTTAATACGGTCATCTTTTTTTAAGAATACAGGTCTTGCTTTGAATTCGCTTTTCATAATTCTAAAGCATTCTTCAATCTCCCATCTTCTATGATTTGCTTTTATTATTTCAGAAACATCATCCTCAAGATTTGTACAAACACCATAAAAACCATCAAAGGCTTCTTCTTTCTCGATGAGAGACTGGTCAATGCTGTATATTTCCTTATCTGCAATTTCACCGCCAGGAGTACAGCTTGTTTTATTAATAAATCTTTTGTAATCGTTAGCATTGCATTTCTTGATTTTTGTCGGGTTGTTTTGTATTGCCTTTTGAGCTCTTTCTATTTGAGAGTTGCGGATCTTACGCTGATAGTCCCTGTATTTGATTGAGTAGGTTACAATAAGCCGTTGTTCAAAGCCATTTTCTTTTATCCAACGTTCTTTGTAAAAGACTTTTGATATTATTTTTGCTTTATCTTCAGAAGTAGCTTTATCTATCATTTCATCAAGTTTAGAAATGTCAAATGTTTTATCGCTACCCGGAAGTTTCCAGCCGTCTGGAGCAAGAGCCCATTTTTTCAGGTGCTCTTTTAATTTTTTGATAGATTGTGTTGTAATAAAGGCACGTTCATCCTTGCTGTTAAACTTCCGATTATCTTCAGAAGCCAGCCCAGCATCTGTACAGACGATGAATTTAGAAAGCTCAAAATCAGAAATTATTTTCTTTTCTAAGGGCTTTAAAGTTAACTGCTCATTCATATTTCCCCTGTTTATACTGAAAGCAAGTGGAATGCCGTCTCCGTCCATAAACAGGCCCATTTGAACTATTGGATTTGGCTTGTGGTCTTTTGAAGGACCATATTGTTTATCGCCATCTGCCTGCTCGATTTCGAAAAAATAATTTGTGCAATCATAATAAAGAATACCGGTATTTCTTTTGGAAATTTTTAGGCTGTTTTCATACAAAGCGGACTGGATAAAATCTGTTTCCTTAGCGAGAAATTCAAGAGCTCTGTATATTTGATGCAAATCAAATTTTGGTTGTTCTATAAATTTTTTAGAAAGCTCGTATGTAGCAAGTTTTGAGGAAGGGAAGATTACTCTACCATAGATTAATCTGGAAAGTATTGAATCTAAGTCGAAATCGAATTTATACTTTTGGGAAATGTCCTTACAAATCTTATCCAGCTTAAGCTCGTGATAAATTTTTTGAAGAAATAGATACCCACCGTTAAACAAGCGTTGTTCACCTTTATCAATAAGCTTTGAAGGCGAGTATTTAACAAGTACTTCGCGTTTTTCCTCTTTTTCCTTTTTGTTAAGTTCTTCTATGTATTTTTTTGCCCATTCAATGGGATCCTGACCGTTCAGATTTTTTTCCAGTTCGGCATATGTTCCAAGCTTTTCAACTACCTTAGTGGAACGTTTACCATTCTCGTAGATAGATTTTGTTACGTAAAGGGAAGAAGCATTCTTTGATTTAGAAATGCACAATCTCATTAGTACAAAACCTCCAATCCCTTACATTATAACACATTACTCCGAATTACGCAATATAAAGCAGGTAAAAGTTGACACTTTTTCAACAAAAAAAGCCCTGTTTTCAAGGCTTTCAAAGATTTCGGTATTTATCCAAGTGTCAAAGACCCG
>NZ_JAHHUL010000045.1 GCF_019008365.1 Phosphitispora fastidiosa
AAAAAAGGTGAGAAGCCCATAGTTGTTGAAACTACGGGCTTTTTCGCGTTTTTGATCATATATGAATTTTGTTATGCTACAGTGATATTCTTCAGGAATTTGTTGAACACTTCCTGCCTCGAATAAATATTGTAAAAATCCGTACCGAACAAATCCTGTATTTCCTTGTAGTCCAGCGCTATTTCGTCTTCATCTGAATATGCCAGTGTTTCCACTATCTCGCCTTTTTTGTTTCGCACTTTTTGGAATGCGATCGCACCGCCGACATCGTCGAGGTGAATGATGCCGCCCTTCAAAAGCTGACATGTCGCGGCACCCAGTGCTCTTGCGATCCGTTCGGCTGACAGCGCCTTTTCTCCCATTTTGTACTGAATAATTCGGATGAGGAGGAGCGCGACGAAGCAGATTAGGAAATGCGCGCGAATATGCTCATTCTTGCGGACGAACACAGGTCTGGCATAAAGATCTGTCTTCATAATCCTAAACGACTGCTCTATCCGCCAAAGACCGCCATACGCCTGGCGGATTTTCCGCTCATCATAGTCAAGTTCGCTAGTGATGATGCAAAAGTAGCCGTCATACATCGCGTCTTTTTCCGCTTTTTCCAAATCCACACTGCGCAGCTTTTTCGTGTTTTCCAGTACTTCGCCGGTCTCCTTATCAATGATTTTTTCCTTTGTGTATTCGTCGATACCTTTTTTGATACCATAGGCATTGTTATTGACGGAACGCTCGGCCTTTTTAAGTTTTTCTTCCCGCTTGCGCCTTGCCATGTCGGCTTCGGCCTTGCTCCAATATAGAAGCACTTTCCTTGTCCGTATTTCTTTCTTCCCGTCCTTGTCCTTCCCCTCATATTCCTCCCTGAACAGCTTGTATCTGTATGTACCGCCCTCGTTTGATATCCACCCGCTTTTATCAAACAGCTTTTCATTGTAACGCTGCCCTTTTTTCCCTTTTAGTATTTGCGAGAATACGAAACCGTCGCCATTGTTCACGATCGCATCAATGTTCTTCGAGGAATTCAGCCCCTTATCGGCGACCACAACCAGCCTGCCTAACCCGTATGATTCCTTGACATCTTTCATGGTCGGCTGAAGTGTAAGAGAATCGCTCGTATTGCCGGGGAAAATCGACATGCTGACCGGAAGTCCGTTCGAATCCATGAAAAGGCCCATGGCGACGATTGGATCAACGCGGTGCTCCTTCGATACGCCTTTTTTTCTCAGATCATCTTCACCATCTGGGAAGTCTATCTCAAAGAAATAGTTGGTCACGTCATAAAATGCGTAAGAAAGGTCGCGACCGATCGTCTCCTTGACACGCTCATTTAAATGCCGCTGCAACTCCACCTCGAAATCCGCAAAGTGGTCAAGCGACCTGTAGACATCCGGCAGCGTGAAGTCCGTGCGCATCCCGTAGAAGCCATCCTTCATCTGGCATGAGGCACGCTTTGAATCCGGGTGGAGTATCCTTGCCAGCACCAGGAATTTGAAAATATCGCTGGGTGAATACTCCCCCCGGAACCTATGCGACTTCTCATAGCTCTTGATTAACGAATCGATTTCGAGCAGTTTATAAACGGCCTCTAGAAATTTGTATCCGTAGTTCTGCCGCCGGTTTTCCTCGCAGTACATCCTTGCGGTTCCGGCTGCCTCTATTCGGAGCGGAACATTTTCTGCTCTGTAATTGGCGTTGAATTCCTTAACCTTCGCCATGAAAGCTTCGGGGTCTTCTTGATCTTCAAGATATCCAAAAGATTTTATCGTCCTTTGCTTTGGCGGTGCGCCCGGCGCGGGGCGGTAACCCTCAACAACACTGACCCATGTTTTTATGCTTCCTTTGCGCTTCACCTTATCTTTTTTTATCAATGTAACATCACCTCAGATATATTATATCATAACTGTTTCATAACGTATAGTAAAATCGCAAAAAAAA
>NZ_JAHHUL010000046.1 GCF_019008365.1 Phosphitispora fastidiosa
GGTCTTTGAAAACTGAACAGTGGAGAGATGGTTGTGAACGAGCCAATAAACGTTAGCCGAGAGCTAAGCCGTATTGGTAAAGAAACAACTAACTCAAATAATTAGACCTCGTCTAAGAAATTGAGTAATTCCGAAACAACAACGAACAAAAGAGAGCTAATCAAGCTTATTTTATGAAGAATAGTGGCGGAAGTCACTAAAGATATTCATGGAGAGTTTGATCCTGGCTCAGGACGAACGCTGGCGGCGTGCTTAACACATGCAAGTCGAACGGAGATTAGTGAGAAGCTTGCTTTTTGCTAATTTTAGTGGCGGACGGGTGAGTAACGCGTGGGCAATCTGCCCGTAAGAGGGGGATAACACCTGGAAACGGGTGCTAATACCGCATAACATTATTTTTACGCATGTAGAGATAATCAAAGGAGAAATCCGCTTATGGATGAGCCCGCGTCTGATTAGCTAGTTGGTAGGGTAAGGGCCTACCAAGGCGACGATCAGTAGCCGGCCTGAGAGGGTGATCGGCCACACTGGAACTGAGACACGGTCCAGACTCCTACGGGAGGCAGCAGTGGGGAATCTTCCGCAATGGGCGAAAGCCTGACGGAGCAACGCCGCGTGAGTGAAGAAGGCCTTCGGGTTGTAAAACTCTGTCATCAGGGAAGAAACAAATGACGGTACCTGAGGAGGAAGCCACGGCTAACTACGTGCCAGCAGCCGCGGTAATACGTAGGTGGCGAGCGTTGTCCGGAATTACTGGGCGTAAAGCGCGCGTAGGCGGGAATTTAAGTCAGGAGTGTAAACTGACGGCTTAACCGTCAGCTTGCTTCTGAAACTGGATTTCTTGAGGGTATGAGAGGGAAGCGGAATTCCTAGTGTAGCGGTGAAATGCGTAGATATTAGGAGGAACACCAGTGGCGAAGGCGGCTTCCTGGCATACAACTGACGCTGAGGTGCGAAAGCGTGGGGAGCGAACGGGATTAGATACCCCGGTAGTCCACGCCGTAAACGATGGGCACTAGGTGTAGGAGGTATCGACCCCTTCTGTGCCGTAGTTAACACAATAAGTGCCCCGCCTGGGGAGTACGGCCGCAAGGCTGAAACTCAAAGGAATTGACGGGGGCCCGCACAAGCGGTGGAGTATGTGGTTTAATTCGACGCAACGCGAAGAACCTTACCAGGGCTTGACATCCCCTGACCGCCATGGAAACATGGACTTCTGCCTTCGGGTAGACAGGGAGACAGGTGGTGCATGGTTGTCGTCAGCTCGTGTCGTGAGATGTTGGGTTAAGTCCCGCAACGAGCGCAACCCCTATCTTTAGTTGCCATCAGGTAGAGCTGGGCACTCTAGAGAGACTGCCGGTGACAAACCGGAGGAAGGTGGGGATGACGTCAAATCATCATGCCCCTTATGTTCTGGGCTACACACGTACTACAATGGCCGGTACAATGGGCGGCGAAGGGGCGACCTGGAGCAAATCCCATCAAAGCCGGTCCCAGTTCGGATTGCAGTCTGCAACTCGACTGCATGAAGTCGGAATCGCTAGTAATCGCAGGTCAGCATACTGCGGTGAATACGTTCCCGGGCCTTGTACACACCGCCCGTCACACCACGAAAGTTGACAACACCCGAAGCCGGTGAGCTAACCGTAAGGAGGCAGCCGTCGAAGGTGGGGCCGATGATTGGGGTGAAGTCGTAACAAGGTAGCCGTATCGGAAGGTGCGGCTGGATCACCTCCTTTCTAAGGAGACTAACCCAAGCGAAAGCATTGGGGAGGCAGTTCAACTGAACTGCCGACATCCTAGGTCGATCAACCATCTCTCAAGACTGTTCACCAGTGAACAGTCGAGCACTGTTTAGTTTTGAGGGACCAAAATCCTTCAAGATAA
>NZ_JAHHUL010000047.1 GCF_019008365.1 Phosphitispora fastidiosa
GATTTTCTGCTGTTATCAAGAGTTTAGCCGGGGTTTACAAAACTTTGAATCCCCATAAGTGTTTCTGAACCCGCGGCTTCGTCCAACACGTGTTGCCGCAATTGAGCATATAAAGTAATGACTTGACGCCGGTAGGGCCAGTGCTTAACCGGTGTTTTTGTATGCTCAACTGCGGAAACACGGCTAAATGTTAGGTGATATCTGGCGTTAATCAAAAAAGTATTTTTTTATCATTTCTATGATATAATATTATCATATTTAATGATAAAGGAGCGATTGCTAATGCCAATAATTCGACCAATCTCAGACTTAAGAAACAATTTCAATCAAATCTCTGAACTTTGCCATGATGAAGGGGAACCTGTATTCATTACAAAAAACGGTCAAGGCGACTTAGTTGTCATGAGTATGGCAACATATGAAAAACTTGAAGCAATAATTGAATTATACCAAAAACTTGGTGAAGCCGAACAAGAAAGTACATCTGGCGCACCGACTATCAGTCATAAAGAACTAATGAAGAAAATGAGGGCTACCATTGATGGGTAAGAAGTATCAAGTAAGGTATCTTCCAAGCGCTGAAAAAGACTTCATGGAAATAATTGAGTACATTAGGGCTGATAACCCAACTGCTGCTATGAATTTCATTGATCAAATTGACGAAACCATATCTCAATTAGAATTATTTCCTATGATGGGACAAATCCCCAAGGAAAGACGACTTCAATCTCAAAACTACAGAATGCTGATAATCGGCAACTATTTAGTCTTTTATTCAATAAAGGGCAACATTGTTGAAATCAGAAGAATTCTTCACGGAAAAAGAAGATACTTTTTTCTTTTTGACCCCAAATAGCCAGATTTCGCCTAACGGCCTTGCATTTCCGACGTCACCCGGCCTTAAGGTGAAGTCCGAACCTTACATAGCTCTTATGTCAGGTTCGGGCTAACCGGCCGCTGCCGCGGTTAGGCTGGGGGATGTGGCGCGGCACACCCCGAACATGTATTACCCCCTAACCGGCTTCTCGCGCTCATCCGCGCCCAGAGCGGAAATGCGTTGTTGAACGAAACCGCTGAGGCGGTGGCTGGCCAAAACTGGCTGTTTTGTTTCCTCCCCCAAAAATTCGTTCCTTCTACCATTTTCCCTTTAGAATTAAAGAAAAACAATATCTTAAGGAGATGGTTCTATGAATGGATTACTTGCGAAAATGCAAATGAATCTGGAACTTGCAGTTTTCAGCCCCAAAACTCAGGATAACTACATGCGGCATGTTAATAGTTTTCACGGTCACTTTGACAAACCTCTTAAATCCCTCGGCTATGACGAAGTGAGGCAATTTCTCCATCATGCAATTACGGAACCGAACTTTACCCGCTGTTTTATCTGTTGACGAGGTTAAAGCTATCTTTAATGTTACCGGAAATCTGAAGCATAAGGCTATTTTGATGACTACCTATGCTGCCGGTCTCAGGGTCGGTGAAATTGCTAATCTTAGGGTCTCTGATATCGATAGTAAGAATATGCAAATCCTTATCAGGCAGGGTAAGGGCAAGAAAGACCGTTATTCCCTGCTCTCTCCTGCTAACCTCTCTATCCTCAGGCAGTACTGGATGCAGTACCGGCCTTCTTATTGGCTTTTCCCCGGCAAGCCTGCGGATAAGCCTATCTCTATCCGTACTGTGCAGCAGGTTTTCGTTGATGCCAAGGTCAGGTCCGGAATTCAAAAGGATGTTTCTATTCACACCCTCAGACATTGCTTTGCCACTCATCTGTTGGAAGCGGGGACAGACATTTTGCTTATCCAACAGCTTTTAGGGCATACGGATTTGCGTACTACCTGTATTTATCTT
>NZ_JAHHUL010000048.1 GCF_019008365.1 Phosphitispora fastidiosa
GATGGTAGGGGAGCGTTCTGTATGGGTAGAAGCTGTACCGTGAGGAGCAGTGGACTGTACAGAAGTGAGAATGCCGGTATGAGTACGCGATAAGGCAGGTGAGAATCCTGCCCGCCGAAAACCTAAGGTTTCCTGGGGAAGGCTCGTCCGCCCAGGGTAAGCCGGGACCTAAGCCGAGGCGTAAAGCGTAGGCGATGGACAATCGGTTGAGAATCCGATGCCACCAAGAGCCGTTTGAAGGAAGGGATGACACAGGAGGGCAGGCTAAGCCAGCGATTGGAAGAGCTGGTCCAAGCGAGTAGGGAGAGCTGTAGGCAAAACCGCAGATCAAAATCCTGAGACGTGACGGGGAACGAAAATTAAGTAGTGAAGTAGCTGATCCCACACTGTCAAGAAAAGTCTCTAACGAGGCAAAATGGTGCCCGTACCGTAAACCGACACAGGTAGGTAGGGAGAGAATCCTAAGGCGCGCGAGAGAACCCTTGTTAAGGAACTCGGCAAAATGACCCCGTAACTTCGGGAGAAGGGGTGCCCTTCTTGGTGAGATATGCACATATGGAGCTGAGAGGGGTCGCAGAGGAGAGGCCCAAGCGACTGTTTACCAAAAACACAGGTGCCTGCGAAGTGGAAACACGAAGTATAGGTGCTGACGCCTGCCCGGTGCTGGAAGGTTAAGAGGAGAGGTTAGCGCAAGCGAAGCTTTGAATTGAAGCCCCAGTAAACGGCGGCCGTAACTATAACGGTCCTAAGGTAGCGAAATTCCTTGTCGGGTAAGTTCCGACCCGCACGAAAGGCGTAACGATTTGGGCGCTGTCTCAACAAGGGGCTCGGCGAAATTGTAATGCCGGTGAAGATGCCGGCTACCCGCGACAGGACAGAAAGACCCCGTGGAGCTTTACTGTAGCCTGACATTGGATTTTGGTACGTCATGTACAGCATAGGTGGGAGACTGAGAGACCGGGACGCTAGTTTCGGTGGAGTCACAGGTGGGATACCACCCTTGAAGTATTGAAGTTCTAACCTACGTCCGTAATCCGGATGGGGGACATTGTCAGGTGGGCAGTTTGACTGGGGCGGTCGCCTCCCAAAGAGTAACGGAGGCGCCCAAAGGTTCCCTCAGACTGGTTGGAAATCAGTCGAAGAGTGTAAAGGCAGAAGGGAGCTTGACTGCGAGACCGACGGGTCGAGCAGGGACGAAAGTCGGGCTTAGTGATCCGGTGGTTCCGAGTGGAAGGGCCATCGCTCAACGGATAAAAGCTACCCCGGGGATAACAGGCTTATCTCCCCCAAGAGTCCACATCGACGGGGAGGTTTGGCACCTCGATGTCGGCTTATCGCATCCTGGGGCTGAAGTAGGTCCCAAGGGTTGGGCTGTTCGCCCATTAAAGCGGTACATGAGCTGGGTTCAGAACGTCGTGAGACAGTTCGGTCCCTATCCGTCGCGGGCGCAGGAAATTTGAGAGGATCTGTCCCTAGTACGAGAGGACCGGGATGGACGCACCACTGGTGTACCAGTTGTCGCGCCAGCGGCAGAGCTGGGTAGCTACGTGCGGATTAGATAACCGCTGAAAGCATCTAAGCAGGAAACTAACCTCAAGATAAGATTTCCCATGGAGTCAATCCAGTAAGACCCGTGGAAGATGACCACGTTGATAGGCCAGGTGTGTAAGTGCAGTAATGTATTGAGCTAACTGGTACTAATAGGTCGAGGACTTGACCTGAAGTAGTAGTGAAATTCTCTTACGAACAAATTCTCTGTAAAGTTTTGAGGGAACAAACCTCAA
>NZ_JAHHUL010000049.1 GCF_019008365.1 Phosphitispora fastidiosa
CTGAACGAATACTACTATATAACCAAGAAAATACTCTACAAATGGCTGAACCGGAGGAGTCAGCGGCGAAGTTTTAATCTCTGCCAGTTTAGACGACTTCTCAGACGCTACAGAATTGAGGTTCCTAGAATAAGGGAAAACCCTAATACCCAGTTAGAACTTGACTTTAGTTTTGTCTGACTTACGGAGGCGAATATTCCTGAAGAGCCCGGTGCGATAATTCCGCACGCCGGGAATCTGTGCGGGGGGCGTCGGGCAACCGGCGTTCCTACCGTGACGGTGAAATGCGGCTAGGTTTCATATTTAGAATAAAAATAATAGGAGCTGGGTTTATGGCTCAAAGAACGAAGACTCACGAAATTGACACAATAGCCCAACAAGTATTTTGTTCTTCAATGCCCGAATCATGGGTAATACGAAAACAAGAACCTGACTATGGGATAGATTTTCAGGTGGAAGTGTTTGAAAATGGGCAATCAACAGGTGTATTATTTGAAGTCCAGCTTAAAGGTACAACTTTACCAAACTACAAAAATGGTTATTTACTACATCGTTTCAAGGTGTCCCACTTACTTGATTATATTGGTCGAGTACTACCAATAATTATTGTCATTGTTGATGCTAAAATGAAGCGTGCTTTTTGGGTATCTGTTGATGAAACTATAAGTTACCTGTGGAAAACTTTGCCTGATTGGGGAAAGAGGAAATACTTAACTTTATGCGTACCAGTCAGTCAAGAGTTGCCTGAAACAACTACACAATTGGGTCGAATGATGACTAAAGCCACTAGTTCGCTTCGGAGTTTAAAAAGGGATACTGGGTGCTTGGTGTTCAGTTACGATGATTATTGTTTTGTGCCTGATGGTGGTTTTAATCGTTTAGAAAATTATAGACTGGAGATTGATGTTAACTTTTATTCGGAGCGTCCCATGAGTGAAATTATTGTGTCATTTTGTATTGAAGAGGGAAGTGGCGCTAGCAGATTTCAACGGTCTAAAGGACTATTAGAGGTTTGGAAACTTTGTGTAGACCAAAAAATATTTCTTGGCGTTGTTAACAGGGCAGTTGACCCTCGCCAAGTTTTTATTGGACCGCCTATTACTATCAAAACATGGCAAGAATTAAATATATCCGTTTCTTCTGATTCACTTATTCTAGATGTGAATGGCACCCAAAAACATTACGAACTTGAGAGTAAGTTGCCAATTGGACACTTGTTTATTATTGGCGCTAAGAGTACCGGGACTGGGATTGTAAACGGTCTATATGGTGCAATCAAAAAAATCAAAATACATGATTTAAATATCTGTAGAGATATTGCGTTATGGACTTTTCCCAGGATATTTCCTTCACTGGACATATCAGGGAATGGTCGATATCTTTCGTTTCCTTTTACTGAGACAAGCAGAAATGCAAGATGTACTAACGATCCCTATTATACTCAACTATTTGATTGAAATAATGCCGCCGCACATCACCTAACATTTTAGCCGTGTTTCCGCAGTTGAGCATGCAAAAACACCGGCTAAGCACTGGCCCTACCGGCGT
>NZ_JAHHUL010000050.1 GCF_019008365.1 Phosphitispora fastidiosa
TGACCCATACTCGATTTGCCGGACACAGCTTAGTTAGGATAAAATATAGCTGTGGGGAGGCAATGACATGAAAAATAATGGAAAACGTTACACTGCAGAATTTAAGGCTGATATTATCCGGCTTATTCGGGAAGAAAACCGGCCTGTATCAAGTATTGTCAAGGATTTCGGAGTTAATGATCAAACCATAAGGAATTGGCTTAAAGAGACTAAGGACAAACATGATCCTGATAAGGTCAGGATAGCGGAATTGGAAGCAGAACTCAGGGAATCTAAAAAGAAAATAGCAGACCAGGAGCTAACAATAGACATATTAAAAAAGGCTACGGCCATCTTCGCGCAGAACAACCGGAAGTGATTTTTCAACTCATTAAGAATGAAAACAGCTCCAACTACCCGGTTGAGAAGATGTGCCAGGTTCTTATGATATCGCGGAGCAGCTATTATGATTGGGATAGACGTGGACCAAGCGAGCGGCAAAAGCAAAATGAGAAAATCCTTGAAATTATGAAAAACAGCCATGTTAAGGCTCAAGGTATGATAGGCCTTGATAAACTATGGGCTGATGTAAGGGATGCAGGGTTCCAGTGTGGACGTAACAGAGTTTATAACCTGCAGAAGGAGCACCAACTTTATAGTGTAAGAAAGAAACCCTTCAGAGTAGTGTGCATAACTAATTCCAATCACAATCTGCCAAAAGCCCCGAACCTTCTTAATCAAGATTTTCATACAGACAAGCCAAATGCTGTTTGGGTAACAGATATTACGGAGTTTAAAGTAATAAGCGGGAAGTTATATTTGGCAACAATCAAGGATATTTTCCACAAAGAAATCGTAGGCTGGGCCCTGGCAGACCACATGAGAACAGAGCTTTGCCTTGAAGCCTTAAAGAATGCGGTAATGCGGCACAGGCCACCGAAGGGATTAATACATCATTCGGATCAAGGGAGTCAATATTGCAGTGACGCTTACATAAAAGAGCTTAAAAAGCATGGAATGATTCGAAGCATGAGCCGAAGAGGAAATTGCTGGGATAATGCTTGCGCAGAGACCTTTTTTAGTACCATCAAGTCAGAACGGTTACATCACAGGACATACAAGAACATTGATGTAGCACGAAAAGATATTTTCTGGTATATAGAATGCTTTTACAACAGGCAGCGGAGACATGCTGCAATTGGTAATATGACGCCAGTGGCATTTTTGAATCAGTATTACGATACCCTCAAGGCTGCTTAGAAACCTTCATCGGGGGGCTGTAAAGGGCGCAGCGAAGCGGAGTTCATCGAAGGCGCAGCCTGAGACCCTTTACTGCCAGCACCTCAGTAAAGACCCTTGAGGCGGGCTGGCGATGCCGGTTTTTGGCATCGACGGCTTAAATATAAAAATGGGAAGTCCTAAATTCGAAGCAATTGTGAGATATTAGGAGCAATCCTAACTCTAGAGTGTCCAGTTTATCAAGAAAGGGTCA
>NZ_JAHHUL010000051.1 GCF_019008365.1 Phosphitispora fastidiosa
ATGTACGCTGAGGAGTCGAAAAGCCATCTGACGCAGCTAGACGAAGTTTGAAACAGACCGTGTTCTTTGAAAACTTTACAGAGAAAAAAAGTAGTAAGAGAAACCGAGCGCGCCTTTTCGAAGTGGAGAGATTCACGGAGAGAAGGAAGCAAAGGTAAGGATTTTCAAGAAGCGAGCATGGCAAGGAAGCCAGGCCGCTGGCACCGGAGGCGTACTCAAAGTACGTTGAGGATGGCAGCGGAGTGGGTGACGCCGCCAGGCGAAACTTATTGTAAATCCGACTAACTACTACCTGAGGTCAAGTTATTAAGAGCGTACGGCGGATGCCTAGGCGCCAGGAGCCGACGAAGGACGTAGAAAGCTGCGAAAAGCTACGGTAAGCCGCAAGCAGGCGTTGAACCGTAGATATCCGAATGGGGCAACCCGGCGGGAGTAATATCCCGTCACCCTATGCTGAATACATAGGCATAGAGGAGGCAACCCGGGGAACTGAAACATCTAAGTACCCGGAGGAAAAGAAAACAACAGTGATTCCGTAAGTAGCGGCGAGCGAACGCGGAGAAGCCCAAACCAGTATGCTTCGGTGTACTGGGGTTGCGGGACTCTCAAAAGAGAAATGAGCCTTAATCGAAGAGGTCTGGAAAGGCCGGGCACAGAAGGTAACACCCCTGTAGATGAAAAGGCGAATGGATTGGAGAGTATCCCAAGTACCACGGGACACGTGAAACCCCGTGGGAATCAGGGAGGACCACCTCCTAAGGCTAAATACTACCTGGCGACCGATAGTGAACTAGTACCGTGAGGGAAAGGTGAAAAGCACCCCGGGAGGGGAGTGAAATAGAACCTGAAACCGTATGCTTACAAGCAGTCGGAGCGCAATATTAGCGTGACGGCGTGCCTTTTGTAGAATGAACCGGCGAGTTACGGTAGCGAGCGAGGTTAAGCGCTTAAGGCGCGAAGCCGTAGGGAAACCGAGTCTTAAAAGGGCGAATAGTTCGTTGCTGTAGACCCGAAACCGCGTGATCTACCCATGTCCAGGGTGAAGCTAAGGTAAGACTTGGTGGAGGCCCGAACCGACCGACGTTGAAAAGTCGGCGGATGAGGTGTGGGTAGGGGTGAAATGCCAATCGAACGCGGAGATAGCTGGTTCTCCCCGAAATAGCTTTAGGGCTAGCCTCAAGGGATGATTTACGGGGGTAGAGCACTGATTAGGCTAGGGGCCCTACCAGGTTACCGAACCTTATCAAACTCCGAATACCGTAAATTTACCTTGGGAGTCAGACTGCGAGTGCTAAGATCCGTAGTCGAGAGGGAAACAGCCCAGACCGACAGCTAAGGTCCCCAAGTCCAGACTAAGTGGAGAAGGATGTGGGATTGCATAGACAACCAGGATGTTGGCTTAGAAGCAGCCACCATTTAAAGAGTGCGTAATAGCTCACTGGTCGAGTGGCCCTGCGCCGAAAATGTA
>NZ_JAHHUL010000052.1 GCF_019008365.1 Phosphitispora fastidiosa
AAACATTAACCGGGCATGAAGGACTGGAGAAATTAATGCAAACCTCACTGCGGGGAATAGCACAGAAGGCAAAACAACTCAAAAAGTACCGATTTCGGAACCTTTACAGTTTATTAAACAGTGCATCATTAAAGGAAGCCTTTAAAAGGGTCAACAAAAGGGCTGCAGCAGGAATTGACAAGATATCTGCAGAGGAATTTGCAGAAAACCTTGATGGCAGTATTAATGAAATTGTTGATAAACTCAAAAGGAAGAAATATCGGGCAAAACTGGTACGGAGGGTCTATATACCCAAAGGGGAAGGCAAAACAAGACCGCTGGGACTACCCGCGATAGCGGACAAGGTAATCCAAAGCGCCGCAGTTAAAGTACTGGAAGCAATATATGAACAGGAATTCTCACCAAACAGCTACGGATACCGGCCCAAGGTTGGTGCCAAAACAGCGGTCAAAGCGCTCACTGAGGAACTGCAATTCAAGAAATACAGCTACATAGTAGAGGCAGACATCAAAGGCTTTTTTGATAACATCGACCACGAGTGGCTCATCAAAATGCTTGAACAACGGGTAGATGACAAAGCATTTATCGGACTAATCAGAAAATGGCTGAGAGCAGGAATACTGGAACCTGATGGACAGGTCATTAATCCCATAACCGGAACACCCCAAGGAGGAATTATCAGTCCCATACTGGCAAACATATACCTGCACAATGCCTTAGACATCTGGTTCGAAAAAGTAGTAAAACCAAGGTGCCAGGGCGAAGCATATATGTGCAGGTACGCAGATGATTTCACCTGCGCATTCAGGTACAAGAGGGATGCCGAACGTTTTTATCGGGTATTGGGAAAAAGGCTGAATAAATTTGGTCTTGAATTAGCCGCAGAAAAGACCAACATTATCAGTTTCTCCAGATTCCGCAAAGCTGAAAACACCAGTTTCGATTTCCTGGGTTTTGAATTCAGGTGGCAGGTGTCCCACCGTGGAAAAGATATCATCAAAAAAAGGACTTCACGAAGCAAGATGAGGAAATCACTGGCAAGTGTCAGGCAATGGTGCAAGGAAAACAGGAACAAACGCCTGCCCAACCTCTTTAGTATGCTAAATGCCAAACTTCGTGGATACTACAACTACTATGGAGTTATAGGCAATTACGCCAGCCTGAACGAATACTACTATATAACCAAGAAAATACTCTACAAATGGCTGAACCGGAGGAGTCAGCGGCGAAGTTTTAA
>NZ_JAHHUL010000053.1 GCF_019008365.1 Phosphitispora fastidiosa
CTGAACGAATACTACTATATAACCAAGAAAATACTCTACAAATGGCTGAACCGGAGGAGTCAGCGGCGAAGTTTTAACCTCTGGCAGTTTAGACGACTTCTCAGACGCTACAGAATTGGGGTTCCCAGAATAAGGGGAAACCCTAATACCCAGTTAGAACTTGACTTTAGTTTTGTCTGATTTTACGGAAGCGAGTATTCCTGAAGAGCCCGGTGCGGTAGTTCCGCACGCCGGGAATCTGTGCGGGGGGCGTCGGGCAACCGGCGTTCCTACCGTGACGACGAAATAACCCGTCTTTGGGGACAAAAAAACAGTGGGATGACCACTGCTTAGTTGAACTTTACTTCTAATTCTTTTCCCAGGGCATGAGCTACTTTGTTCAAGAATTCAATGCTTGGATTATATTCACCGCTTTCTAATCTTGATATAGCAGATTGTCGAGTTCCCACTTTTGCTGCTAGCTCTTTTTGGCTTAGCCCCTGTTCGATACGTAATTTTATGATTTCTCTTTTAATATCATATAAGACTTTAAGTTTTTCATATTCGTCTTTAACCTCGGGATTTTGAAGAAGTTGATTTTTAATGTCTTGATGGTTCAAATCAATCACTTCCTTTCAGATAGTTGGCCATGCGCTTAGCCGCTAAGTTAAGGTCTTTAACCGGTGTTTTTCCAGTAGTTTTTCTAATGCCATGTAATAGAATGAAAGTACCTCCGGTGAAACAAAAGTAAAATATGCGAAAATTGTTTGTGCTATGCTTAATTCTTAATTCCCAAATGTCTTCAGTACCGTGCATTTTTCTAATGTGTGGCATTCCAAGTGCCAGGCCGAATTCTTCAAGCAGGTCTATTTCTCTAAGTATTTTAGCTTGTTCTTTTGGAGATCGCGCTTGAATGAATTCTAAAACAGGGCATTTACCTTTTTCTGTATAATACTCAATATCATACAAACATAATCACCTCGAATTCGATACCATTATATCACATATATGTTATAGGTGCAAGGGGATTTATATAGGACGGGGTTACATCGTCTAACATTTTAGCCGTGTTTCCGCAGTTGAGCATGCAAAAACACCGGCTAAGCACTGGCCCTACCGGCGTTAAGTC
>NZ_JAHHUL010000054.1 GCF_019008365.1 Phosphitispora fastidiosa
CATATCCTGCAGCCCCCCACTTACTACGGCTGGGGTGTAGGGCGGGCCTGGCACATCAAGAACGGTGAGATACTTTACCGGACTATTCCCCTGGCGCCATCCAAATTTAATTTGTGGCTGCCAAACTTCTATATCAGGGATTTTGACCCGGGATGCCCCAGAGAAACAGTAACTGACGGTGATGCGGCCACAGAGGTATATGCTGCGGAACCGGGAGAGACATATACGGCGACGCTAACCTTTGGTATTGACACCCTGCAGTCAATCGTACCGGTGGACCGGACCAGGGTGTTTGTGGCTGGGCAGCACCGGCTGCAGCAGGGTGAGTGGGATGCTGTCCTGCAGTACCGGTCCGGTCCCGGCAGCATAACCGAGCCTCTCAGCCTTTGGCCCTATGTACCCTCAGGACCAAGAGGCCAGGCGGTGATTTTCACCCAACAGGACTCAGAAGTGACAGCGGCGTTTAACTGGACTGCTGTGGCTGATACCAGGGAACTGGCAGCAGCTATAAACTACCCACCCGCACTCTGGCTCTACTATGAGGGCCCAGAGGGGAACCGGTTCGGTGACAATGTGGTCACTGTGCCGATTACCGTAAAGAAGCTTCCTGACAACTTTGTTCAGGAACTCAATCCCGGCACTGCTGAAACAGAAACAGGCCGGGAATACACGGGCACAGTTTCCTATGGCCTGTATGGCACCTTTGACAGTCCGGTAAAAGCTAAACTTGGGTTGACCCATAACGGCTGGCCGGTATCCACAGTAGACGGTACCGAAATTACCTTCAACCCGGGAGAAATAAAATCATTCCCATTCACTATTCACGGTCAGGCCGGAGACAGCACTCTGGAAGCCAAAATCTGGCCCCTGGAACCCACCGCAAAGGATATCAACTGGAACAATAACAAAAAGATTGTCATCGTCAAAGCCAGGAGGACTGATATCGACGTTGGAGAAATCC
>NZ_JAHHUL010000055.1 GCF_019008365.1 Phosphitispora fastidiosa
GCTAGAAGTCGGGAATAATTTCCCGACTTCTTCGCTCTCACAGAACCGTACGTACGGGCCTCGTATACGGCTCCTGATAAATCTCAGTCACTGTTATCTGTAGTGATGCAAAATGCCGACTTTATACTTTTCCAGGTTTATTAGACCAAGTTCATCGAACCATGCGTTTGGCAAGGCCATGCTTATTAGTGGGCTGGCTGAGTTCCTCCATGTGGTCATGGATATTTTCTCAAACGTGCCTTTATAGCCCCTCCTACGCAGCGTTTTATGTAACGCTTTCCATGTTTTCCATTCTTTCATCTTCTTCATCCGCAACCTTCGCCGTATCCATCCCATAAGCTTCCCTAAATGTTTTTGGCAATTAGCCACCCTAAAATAGTTGGCCCATCCCCGTAGTGTGGGATTTAGTTGCCGAACCATTTCTGCTACATTCATTCCATGATTCCTGGGAGTCATTTTCCTTATTGTTTCCTTGATAGCTTTTAGTTTCTTGGGATTAATGCCTAGATGCTTGGCGTAGATTACGAAGCCGAGGTAGGCCACTCCCTTTTGGTTATTCGTAAGGTGGGTCTTTTCTTTGTTAACCACTAATTTCAAGTTTCCTTCCAGGAAGCTTGTTGCTGTTTGCTGATATTGCTTAGCTTCTTGATATGTTCGAGCAAACAGCAGAATATCATCCGCATAGCGCACTATGCGGATGTTCATGCGCCTCATCTCCTGGTCAAACTCATCTAGGTAAATATTGGAAATTAATGGAGAAATGACTCCCCCCTGAGGGCTTCCAAGGTCTGTTTCCTCCCACAC
>NZ_JAHHUL010000056.1 GCF_019008365.1 Phosphitispora fastidiosa
AACCTTATTTTACCACAATTGAGAACGAAAGGGAACTGGTGTTCGGGGAAAATATTCAGAACGGCGATTCATCTCACAACCTGAAGAGGTGAGAGTCTTCTCGCCGCACAGGATAAAAGTCTACCTAATGCAGCATACTATATACAATGAAACAGTGAACAGTAATGCAAACAAATCCTTAATAATAGAAAATACTATAGAAATACTGTGTAAAAGAAACACTGTGTAAAAGCAGCAGTACATAATAGCAGCCTTCAGCTTTAGAAGACAATAATTGCGTGAAACTTGTTGAATAATGCCATAAAAAATAGTCAAATCCCCTTGACAACGGGGACTGGGTTATGATATATTTGTCAATGTCGGTCAGATAAGTTAGCAGGCCGCAAAAACAGCAGAGATTACCAGTTGACCTGAGAGGGTTGAACATGGTAAGATGTAAATCCGGGCTTGAGAGAGCCGCGGAGAGCTTCGAAAAAACAGCAGAGATTACCAGTTGACTCGAGAGGGTCAAGTGTGGTAAGATAAAGTTCCGCGGCAGAGATGCTGCAGGAACAAAAAACCAGAAAAGGTTGAGGTTGTTTAGGAGCGAGCATGGCAAGGAAGTTGGGTTTTCGGCGACGCAAGCGTACTGGATGTACGCTGAGGAGTCGAAAAGACAACTGACGCCGCCAGGCGAAGCTCATCAACAACCGATGGTCTTTGAAAACTGAACAGTGGAGAGATGGTTGTGAACGAGCCAATAAACGTTAGCCGAGAGCTAA
>NZ_JAHHUL010000057.1 GCF_019008365.1 Phosphitispora fastidiosa
GAACTGAAGGTTGTCGCCGACCCGGAGAATCAGCTTAAAGATGTCAACAGAAATAACAACACCGCAGTTAAAACGGTCTATATCAGGGAACGCAGTCTCCCGCCAACTGAGTGTGAGGCTCTCTCCAGCAAAACCTCAGGAACCTGGACTGAAAGCTACCGGATAATCACCGGTCACCGGGAAGACGACACCCACAAGTGGGCCACCAGGACAGTAACCTATAATGAGAATCTTGCGGTTGATATAAAGCTGAACACAAAACAGGGCATTCCCACTAACCCGGCAAACCCTCGTCCAGAAGACCGGGAAAGCCGCGGCAGTTGGGAGATAATCCCCTGGGCACAAGCCAATGGGCTGGACCCCAACAAGGTAACCAGGGCAGGCTACGGCTTTGAGCTTAAAGTCGAGACAACCTACTGGACGGATTACGAGACCAAGGTGCCTGACGGCCTGCATAACACAGCCACACCCAAAGGCGGGGTATTATATGGTCCCAAGTCAGTCAGGGCTGAGTTCTGGGATACCAGGAACAACTCGGTGGAAATAGTGGAACTGGAACCTGTTGCCGGCAATTCAGGCGGCAAGAAGGTCACCTGGGCCCTGCCGGAGACTAAACACACCTTTTCAGACGGGACACAGGCCTGGGAGAGAAAACACTATGTTGGTATCGGCACAACTGACGGGAGATACTCTGTGGTTGTGCACATAGACAGTGTTGG
>NZ_JAHHUL010000058.1 GCF_019008365.1 Phosphitispora fastidiosa
AACCCTATCACCTAACCAGCGGGAAGATAACCCGTAAGCAAGGGCGTCACTGGCTAACGGTGGGGTCTGAAGGAAGCCGAAGGGGGAATCTGGAACATAGCGCAAGTAAACCGAGGTTGGCTCGTCAGATGGGTGACCTTGCAAAAGGTGGGAAAGCCCGAAAGCTGGATAATCTGAGGAGTTAGGACGGATGGGTTCAGATTCAGGCTAGTGTACTTAACCGGAGAAGCCCGGCATCATCCCTCTTGGAAGGGTAAACCCAAACAAGTGGAAACACAAGGGCGGGACGAAGTGGTGTGGGGTGGCAGATGAACCCGTAGTAGTGATTAACTCCCGGCCTGTGAAAGCTGGTAACAGACTGGAGGATAAAACTGGGAGGACACTGCATCTAATTGCAGTGGGGTACAACCGGCCAAAAGCGGCTGTACTTGCGAAGGGATGAAGGTAAATCAAAGTATGCAACTAAGGAACCGAGCGATGGGAGAAGAAGACAACTGAGGCTGAAAGGCCAAAGGGAACGGCCAAATCGGGGGTGACGAGCCTGCTGAAGGGTGCGCCCGCTTAGTCAGAGTAAGGTGGCTGGAAAGGTAAGATTGCCAGAGAGCTAGAGACGCCCGGAAAGTCACAAGAAGGAACTGGCGCGAAATCG
>NZ_JAHHUL010000059.1 GCF_019008365.1 Phosphitispora fastidiosa
GGACTTTAACCCTGTAAGCAGTACCAAGCTTTGCTTGGCGTACTATCGCATTGGGGCTAAATGAACTTTTCCCGCCCACAGGGCTGGCGCGACTTTTGCTCTTGCATCCCTTCCCCACTTACCGCAAAAGGCGTGACAGCCCGAGGACGGGGAAAGTTGGGTCGGAGCGCAGCGGAACCATTTAGCCCGTTGTTCGTATAATACGGTCATAACCAGTTCAGACTGGTATGGCCTTTTTTATTTTATTCCGGTCCTTTACACTGGAGTAAAACCAGGGTTTAGGACGTGCTCGTTGTTGGGGCTTTTGACCCCGTCGCCTAAAGTGTCCACTCCCTCTAAAGGCATTCATACCACGTCTGAGCTGGTTGGGATTTAATCCCGGATCACATCGCGAACCTGTGGAGAGTGCCCGGACAGGATCCTGGAGTCAAAGGAGGTTTTATATGTACAAGCCTGTTTTAAGTTTGGACGTTTCAAAAGGAAGTAGTTTTGCTGCCACGTATCTTTCTATGCATGAACCCTTTAAGAAGCCGGTATCAATTCCTCACACACCTCAAGGTATTTCGATGCTCATTGACCGTCTCGAACATATGGAATACCTCACTGGCATGAGGCCTAATGTCATTATGGAGTCTACTGGGAATTAT
>NZ_JAHHUL010000060.1 GCF_019008365.1 Phosphitispora fastidiosa
GACTTGACGCCGGTAGGGCCAGTGCTTAACCGGTGTTTTTGCATGCTCAACTGCGGAAACACGGCTAAAATGTTAGGCGATGTGATTTGCGGTAGTTTACATTGTAAAAAAGTTACCTTAGCTTTGGTAATAAGTATAGAAATCCTGCAGCGACAATTAAAACCACAAAACTAACTGCATACAACTTTTTGAACTCCCCTTTTTCTCGCCATCCAGTAGCACCATTGACCCAAAATGTCACAGCGGCAACAGATAAAAACAAGAAAAAAATAGTCTTGATTATAGATAATCCAACTGTAAACATCAGTTTTCCTCCAGTTTTTCCGCAGCCTAAATTGTTGTGTTAGAAGATGATAAAAGTCGTATAAGTTAACATTGTAGTATTCTTGCCATTAGGAAATATTAAACAACCCCAAAAGGATTACACAGCAAATCATTTCGCCTAACGTTCCGGCGATTCACGAACTTTTAGCTGGCGTGATTTTTGCCCAGCTTGTCTACCACTCATGCAAAAATCATGACAGCTAAAAGTTAGGTCGGAGCGTTAGCGAAGCCGTGAATCGACTTGTTGAACGAAACCGCTGACGCGGTGGCTGGCTAAAACTGGCTGTTTTGTTTCCTCCCCCAAAAATTCGTTCATTC
>NZ_JAHHUL010000061.1 GCF_019008365.1 Phosphitispora fastidiosa
GCGGAAGTAGCTCAGTGGTAGAGCATCGCCTTGCCAAGGCGAGGGTCGCGGGTTCGAATCCCGTCTTCCGCTCCATGTTAAAAACTATTTTTTTAAAATCTCCTTAACCTTTTGGCTGATTATCATGTCCAAGGAATGACATGCCCTTCTTGCCAAATTAACTAGCAAAGGCTTCCTGGGAGAATTTTATTTAGCCGGTGGAACTGCTTTAGAGGCGATTTACGATATTTGCGGGTGTAGCTCAATGGTAGAGCCCTAGCCTTCCAAGCTAGTCGTGTGGGTTCGATTCCCATCACCCGCTCCAATTTAATTACATACTCAGTATTGTTGATGCAATAGTATATAAATGATATTTGTCTTTAATAATTTGTCAAGCTGAGCTATGTATTAGGAAGTAGAATAAGCAGAGATTACCAGTTGACCTGAGAGGGTGGACATGGTAAGATGTAAATCCGGGCTTGAGAGAGCCGCGGAGAGCTTCGAAAAAACAGTAGAGATTACCAGTTGACTCGAGAGGGTCAAATGTGGTAAGATAAAGCTCCGCGGCAGAGATGCCGCAGGAACAAAAAGGAAACACAGGTCTTTGAAAACTGAACAGTGGAGAGATGGTTGTGAACGA
>NZ_JAHHUL010000062.1 GCF_019008365.1 Phosphitispora fastidiosa
ATGACTTAACGCCGGTAGGGCCAGTGCTTAGCCGGTGTTTTTGCATGCTCAACTGCGGAAACACGGCTAAAATGTTATATGATGCAGATATCCTTTCAGGACAAGCTCTTCAAGCCTTTGAAATTTCGCAATGCGCGTGGTCAGGACGATATGCAGATAATCAATTTTGTTTTCTGCAAGAAGCTCAATAAAGCTGTTTAAGCGGGGAATATTGATATGGTGATAGTCGTCGATTACCAAAACGGTTTTATCCGGCAGCTTAATATCTTTGATTAATTTAATTACTTCATGCCTGGATATGTCGTCATCCGGCAAACGGAGATGGACAAGGCTTTGAGAGCGGTCGACGTCCAATTCGCAAAACAGATTGGCGAAACCTTCCCAAAAGCTGACGGTTGAACTGTCATAAACCCTTTGCCACAGCATATCCACTCCGGCGTTTCTTAAATACTCCCTTACGGAAGTGGTTTTGCCGTAGCCCATGGGCGCTTCGATGATGGTAAGGGGATAATCAAGGATTCCGTCCAAAGCCCTTGTTGCGATTGTCAAGAAAAAACTGAGCCAGTCGCCAGAAAAAAAATGAGCCACTAGCGCCAGGAAAAAAGTGAGCCACT
>NZ_JAHHUL010000063.1 GCF_019008365.1 Phosphitispora fastidiosa
CAATAGTTGAAATTCTAAAAATTTATTTCCTTCTACCGAACATATGTTCTTTCTCTTTGCCCCAATTTATGCTATAATATTATTTACAAAGGTCAACTTATTAACCCGTGAAATTAGTTGTGAAGGAGGACAAGTAATGGATGAAAGAGGCTTATTGGAGATTTTGGTACAAAAAGTTACCAGCATTGAGACCGGTTTATATGGCGTAAAATCTGATGTGACCGGCATCAAATCCGACGTCACAGGTCTGAAATCCGAATTCTCCGAAATGAAGTCTGACATCACCGGCATGAAATCCGATATCTCAGGTCTGAAATCCGAATTCTCCGAAATGAAGTCTGACATCACCGGCATGAAATCCGATATCTCAGGTCTGAAATCCGAATTCTCCGAAATGAAGTCTGACATCACAGGCATGAAATCTGACATCACAGGTCTGAAATCCGAAGTCTCCGAAATGAAGTCTGATATCACCGGTATGAAATCTGACATCACAGGTCTGAAATCCGAAGTCTCCGAAATGAAGTCTGATATCACCGGTATGAAATCTGACATCACAGGTCTGAAATCCGAAGTCTCCGAAATGAAGTCTGATATCACCGGTATGAAATC
>NZ_JAHHUL010000064.1 GCF_019008365.1 Phosphitispora fastidiosa
GTGAGATGAATCGCCGTTCTGAATATTTTCCCCGAACACCAGTTCCCTTTCGTTCTCAATTGTGGTAAAATAAGGTTAGAACGGATGAAAGGAGGTGTTCAGTATTATAAGAGCCTTAAAAACAAAGTTCCGTACATCCAAAGAAAATCTCGACCGTCTTTTCGCCTGCAACCGTGTATCAGCACAGGTTTGGAATGAGTCCTGCGCCTGGCTAAAGAGCACTTCCAACAAACCGGTAAATGGATTGACCAAAGGTCTTTGCACTTTGCCACCAAAGGGCAGTACCCAATCCACAGTCAGTCTATCCAAGCCATATTTGAAAAATATCTGGATGCCAGGAACAATGCCCGGCAAGCCCGGGTATCGGGCTATACCCAAATCCGCTATCCATATAAGGAGAAGCAGCACTTCAATACCAAGTGGAAAAAGGATGGGTTCCGAATTCTTAAAAATGGGAAGATTGAGTTAAGCCTTGGTCTCTTTGGCGGCAAACGCCAAAAGCCAATTATGGTGCGGATTAAGAAGCTGCCACCCGGTAAGGTCAAAGAGATCGAACTCATCTATGACCGGGGTTTGCAATTAGCTGTTACCTACGATGACAGCCA
>NZ_JAHHUL010000065.1 GCF_019008365.1 Phosphitispora fastidiosa
TGGAAAGTGATACCCCAGACTTTAGCGACCCCACCCAGTTCACTCTCGGAATAGGCGGCTTGCTGGGGCAGATTAATACTGACACCACAGCCCAATACTTCTATTATGACATCCTGGGCAGCCTGGGCGCTGTCAGTGACCAGAGTGGAAACATTACCGGAACTTACCGTTATGACCCCTGGGGAGCTGTAACTGACCAGACAGGCTTTGATACAAACCACAGCTATATAGGGAAATACGGGGTAACAGATGAACCTGAAGCCGGTCTTATCCACATGGGAGCCCGGTTCTATGACCCCACTGCAGGCACATTCCTGCAGACAGACCCGGTCAAAGGCAGTATCAGCAACCCATATAGCATGGTCCCATATATCTATGCCTTAAACGACCCGGTGAACCTCATTGACCCTGCAGGTGAAATGCCTTCGTCCGCATGGTTTAACCAAAAGCAGCGGGAATGGGCCAACACCGCCGGTAGTCTGCAGAGCTTCCTGAGGTCTAAAGGTTTCCTGGGCAAAAACGGCAAACAGCTTCCGGTAACGGGCACATATGGTGAGAATACTAAGGAGGCCCATTGGAATTATTACCTG
>NZ_JAHHUL010000066.1 GCF_019008365.1 Phosphitispora fastidiosa
GAAAAAATTGGCTTTTTGCGAACACACCAAACGGTGCCCGGGCCAGTGCAATTTATTATAGTCTAATTGTGAGTGCAAAAGAAAATGGCTTAAATCCATTTGAATATTTGACCTGGATTTTTAAAAATGCCCCTAACCTAGGGAAAACGGGTTATGTATCTGAACTTAAAGACTTTTTACCCGGCAGCCCTACTTTGCCGGAAAAAGTATTCACCCCGCAGCTTGGTAACACCAGTCTTGAAAAATATGCGTGGGAGGAAGACTGACATGGGAAAGAATATTGATTACATGATGGGAATGGTTAAAGATTATCTATCAGGTAAAATTCCTAGATACATCTTCGAGCTGGATTTTCAGACCGAGATTTTAGCCCGTTACAAAAAAATGGCCCGAGAAGACAAAGATTATGCCGAATATTTTTATGATATGCTTTCGGAAGCCGGTGTGGATGCGGGCGACGGATTGTCAGATGCGGAATTTAAACTGCTGATTCGTAGGCAGTATAACAAGATAAAAAGTGTTGCTAATGAGGGCTTCTGCTAAATTATCGATATTGAGCAGGTGCGGGTCTAGTTGACGCTTAC
>NZ_JAHHUL010000067.1 GCF_019008365.1 Phosphitispora fastidiosa
GACTTAACGCCGGTAGGGCCAGTGCTTAGCCGGTGTTTTTGCATGCTCAACTGCGGAAACACGGCTAAAATGTTAGGCGATGTCACACCTTCAAACCATTTTTAGCTTGTAAACCTTTTTACAATTATTTTTTTTATATGTATTACAGCCAAAGTAGTAATGCAGAAGAAACCTGAAATAAGAAATCCTATGAAGACCGATATTCCTAATCCTCTTGGAAAACTTAATGAATCCCCACCCATGACATATACCTGATTAGAACCGTTCACCCAAGGGGTAACTCCAAAGGCAACAAATGATGAAATCATTATGTAAATTAATCCAATAAAAAAATCTTTTAAATTTTTGTGGGACCATAATGCCGTTAGAACTCCTATGGCTATCATTGGAATATACGGAATGTAAAAAGCTATAACAGCTAAAATGATATATATTAATGCTAATAATATGTATTTATTTATCATAAACACTCCTTAAGTCAAGGTGTGATTTCGCCGTCACGGTAGGAACGCCGGTTGCCCGACGCCCCCCGCACAGATTCCCGGCGTGCGGAACTACCGCACCGGGCTCTT
>NZ_JAHHUL010000068.1 GCF_019008365.1 Phosphitispora fastidiosa
AAAGTTTTCAAAGAACACGGTCTGTTTCAAACTTCGTCTAGCTGCGTCAGATGGCTTTTCGACTCCTCAGCGTACATTCCGTACGCTTCCGTCATCAAAAATCCATCTTCCTTGCTATGCTCGTTTCAAACAGCCCTCTTTAAGCTGTTATTTAGCTTGTTGATTTAATGGTGGAGATGAGCGGAATCGAACCGCTGACCCCCTGCTTGCAAGGCAGGTGCTCTCCCAGCTGAGCTACACCCCCATTTTTCTTTTTGAGCTTTATGGTGGGCCTAGGTGGACTCGAACCACCGACCTCACGCTTATCAGGCGTGCGCTCTAACCAGCTGAGCTATAAGCCCCCACATACATAGCTGACTTGTGGTCAGCTATGTATACGCCGGGTTAATAACCCCCGGCGCGTCTTGTCTACATTATTTAGTTCAGCTGTTGTTTCAGTTGTTTTACTGTCTGATCTGCTTCTAGTGCTTCAGCTTTTGCTTCAATTAGTGCTTTATCTTGAAGGATTTTGGTCCCTCAAAACTAAACAGTGCTCGACTGTTCACTGGTGAACAGTCTTGAGAGATGGTT
>NZ_JAHHUL010000069.1 GCF_019008365.1 Phosphitispora fastidiosa
TATGAAGAACCACTTGTGAAAACAAGTGGTTCTTCTTTAAATTTGAATAGCAGGCCAGCAGAAGAAGTCCAAGTACCGTAAGCGCTTAACGAAAAGGCGCATTGACAAAACAAACCCCGGCATGACTGAACTGCATGTGCCGGGGCAGGAATAATCATATTCAATCTTTTGTGTTTCGGCAGTAATCCGGCAGTTTTTCTGACCAGGGCATAAAGTCCTTTAGGATAGACGGGGTGGTCTTAAAGTCAACCCCCGGCATTGTGCTGAGGATATGAACCAGATACATAAATACGTTGAGTTTATTGGCCTTTGCCGTTTCCACAATACTGTAGACAACGGCACTGGCTTGGGCTCCTTTAGCTGTATCTGAAAACAACCATCCTTTTCTGTTATGTGCTTGAGCGCATAACAGAAATTATGTGCTCACTTAATTTATGTGCTCAAGATAACTAATTGTAAAAATGAATAGCAGCATTTTATACTTCAAG
>NZ_JAHHUL010000070.1 GCF_019008365.1 Phosphitispora fastidiosa
TGGAAAGTGATACCCCAGACTTTAGCGACCCCACCCAGTTCACTCTCGGAATAGGCGGCTTGCTGGGGCAGATTAATCCTGACACCACAGCCCAATACTTCTATTATGACATCCTGGGCAGCCTTGGCGCTGTCGGTGACCAGAGCGGAAGTATTAACGGAACTTACCGTTATGACCCCTGGGGAGCTGTAATTGAACAGACGGGCTTTGAAACAAACCACAGCTACATAGGGAAATACGGGGTAACAGATGAATCCGAAGCAGCTCTGATCCATATGGGAGCCCGGTTCTATGACCCAACTGCAGGGGCATTCCTGCAGACAGACCCGGTAAAAGGCAGTATCAGCAACCCATATAGCATGGTCCCATATATCTATGCCTTAAACGACCCGATGAACCTTATCGATCCTGCCGGTGAAATGCCCTCTTCCGCATGGTTTAACCAAAAGCAGCGGGAATGGGCCAACACC
>NZ_JAHHUL010000071.1 GCF_019008365.1 Phosphitispora fastidiosa
CTGCAATACCTGGGACAGTACACTCACAGGGTTGCTATTTCTAACAATAGAATTATTAAGGTTGAAGACAGCAAGGTTACCTTTAAATGGCGGGATTACCGGGACAATAACAAGACTAAACTGATGACCCTTGATGCCCAGGAGTTCATTCGACGGTTCCTGCTGCATATTCTGCCACAAAGGTTTGTCAAGATTCGTCACTACGGGATTCTGAGCAACAGAAACCGTAATACCAAGCTGAATACCTGTAAGCAGCTATTTAAATTGAGTACATCCAGGACGAAAATCACTGACATTGCAGAATTAATCCTGAAACTGACAGGCAGGGATATCACTCTATGTCCACAGTGTGGTAAAGGCAAAATGCTAAAGAAGATGAAACTTGAACCCAGGAACTGCTCCCCTCCCATTGTGGCTTAACTACATAAATTTTTGCTGATTTTGGGGAGGGGGAAAGTGCATC
>NZ_JAHHUL010000072.1 GCF_019008365.1 Phosphitispora fastidiosa
GGCTTTTCCGGCGAGTACCGCATCGTACTTGCTCGTATAGGGGTAAAAGGTGCGGTAGTCCTGTTCGAACACCTCCAGTGCCTTGAGGGCGGTATTGACCAGAACAGACGAGTCTGCCGTGCCTTGCAGACCGGCGACTGCAGCAATCCTGGCGCCATAATCTGCCGCGATTAGCCGCCGGGCAATGTCCTCATCGTTCTTGTTGCCCATTTCGAAATCGGAAAGCAGCGGGATCCTCGCCTGTTGCTGGCCTCGATCGACCCGGCCATCCCAAGTCAGCCCGCCGGTCGGGCCATTGTCGATGCTCTCGTCCGCATCATCTTCCGATTCAAAAAAATGTTCGGTGAAAGGCGGGACAGCCTGCAAATATTTGAGCGATGGCACCGCCCTCACCCCAGGCTGCCGCAGATCGCCGCCGCCGAGTTGAACCGCAAGACCATTGGCGGCGGAAAAGCC
>NZ_JAHHUL010000073.1 GCF_019008365.1 Phosphitispora fastidiosa
TGTACACAGAGAACCATGCAGGCCGTAGGGAGGCCGTACTCCTGAAGCACATTCAGCCCCGTCAATGGGTGCCTGGAAACAGGCAAAGAGCAGACGACCACATGTTTAACGCCATGGAAGTCAACACAGAGGAATCGCAACAGGTGAGATTCCCGAGGGTCTGTCGGGGTCCAAGCACGCGGCATGTATGGAGAGTAGTACTGAGAACTTGGGAGACCCTGTAAGTTCCGGTGATAAAAAGCCGGTAGGTCTGACCAATCGAAAAAGAGGCAGACTGATGACTTACAGGGAGTCGGATTAACCCATATTACTCTGAGGGCGGGAAAGCCGTCCACATGGGGAAGGGGTTAACAGGAATATGCAGCCCGCAAAGGAAACATTAACCGGGCATGAAGGACTGGAGAAATTAATGCAAACCTCACTGCGGGGAATAGCACAGAAGGCAAAACAA
>NZ_JAHHUL010000074.1 GCF_019008365.1 Phosphitispora fastidiosa
TGCTGGACATCATGTCGATGAGCCAGTTTCTGATGATGCTCGGCGGGATCATGGGGCCGGTCGCCGAGGCCGGCGCCGAGATGCGCGTTCAATGGTTCCGATACCTCATCACGCGATTTGAACCGACAGACATTCCGCAGGCTCAGATGGTCGGGTTCATGCAGTCGATGTTTGCACAGCAAATGCTGAGAAACCACGTGCTGAAGTCGACAGCGATTTCTGATGCGTCGATCAAGAAGCAAACTTTATACGAGGTCGAGCGGGGCGAGTTTGTCCGCGCGACTTACGATAGAGCCATAGAGAGTCTGAACGCGGCCAACGCGGAGATCGTTGAGCTCATCCACGGTGTCTGGGGGCGAAAATGAGATACTTGTCAGCCGGTTTTTTTATCATTTTGCGCAGTCAACTCAATGGTTTGTCGCCTTTGACAGCACGATCGGAGGGCA
>NZ_JAHHUL010000075.1 GCF_019008365.1 Phosphitispora fastidiosa
ATAGTACCACACGGTCTTTGTCAAGTAACCGTTTTAGCTGGTTCCAAAGGTTGGGTGACCACTCAAATATCACCCTGATATCCCAACGGCTACGATTGATACAACCATCAGGAGCCACAAAAATATTTTCAGCATTTTCATCTCAATCCCCTCCTACTATTTTAGACGAAGAAAAAGGCTAAAAGTTCCCGGCGGCGGAAAAAACTGATATTGAGAGGATTTTAACCGGTGGACGCAGCAGCATTAATGATGTAGAATAGATAACAAAGGAGGGTAATTATGCATACCGGGGAACTGAAGATACCAACATACGGCAGGCCTATTGAAGCATTTTTCATCGGGTCTTTGACACTTGGATAAATACCGAAATCTTTGAAAGCCTTGAAAACAGGGCTTTTTTTGTTGAAAAAGTGTC
>NZ_JAHHUL010000076.1 GCF_019008365.1 Phosphitispora fastidiosa
GGTGAGCGTGCCGAGATCGTTGACGCCCTCCAGGATCACCAGATGGGTGACACCCGGATAGGTCAGCACCTCGCGGTCGAAGCGCGCGAGCACATTGGGGCCAAGCCCGTCGTTGAGCAGCCGGTTGCCGCCGATGCCGGCGTTGAGCACTGCCATGTCGGCAAGCGCCGGCGTGGCGCGCAGGCGGAGCTGGAGCGCGTCGGTCCAGCGCTGGTTGCTGTTGGCCGGCACGCCATAGCCGTCGGTGATCGAATCGCCGAGCACCACCACTGCGGAAGCCTTGGCCGAAACCGTCTCGATCGCGCCGATCTGCACCCAGCGATCGACTCGCCTGGCATCTGGCAGGTCTGCGGCATCGACATGGTCGCCATGGAGATAATAGCTGGTCGCACGCGAGCCGGGATGGCCGGTC
>NZ_JAHHUL010000077.1 GCF_019008365.1 Phosphitispora fastidiosa
CCTAAATTCGAAGCAATTGTGAGATATTAGGAGCAATCCTAACTCTAGAGTGTCCAGTTTATCAAGAAAGGGTCAGATAGACTCCTGTTTATGTACGGATATTGACAATTGTTAAAAAATACTTTATCATAAGAATATGATAGACTATGTGGTTGGCGGATACGTCAATCAGGTATAGTCGCCTGACGGATTCATCTTCATGAGAAAGGGCCTCACATGTTGGGGCTTTTTCTCATTTTATTTTTTCCTTTAAATATCATTTGGAAAAACATTTCGTCTAACCCGGCGCCGCGATAATCGGACGAGCGAGCGCAGCGAGCGATGTCCGATGTCACGGTAGGAACGCCGGTTGCCCGACGCCCCCCGCACAGATTCCCGGCGTGCGGAACTACCGCACCGGGCTCTT
>NZ_JAHHUL010000078.1 GCF_019008365.1 Phosphitispora fastidiosa
GGGCGGGAAAAGTTCATTTAGCCCCAATGCGATAGTACGCCAAGCAAAGCTTGGTACTGCTTACAGGGTTAAAGTCCCTGTTGGGAAAGGTCTAACCAACCACCCATATCGAGTGTTGCGCCGAAACTGGTAACAGCTAGGTGAAGCATACACAGAGAACCATGCAGGCCGTAGGGAGGCCGTACTCCTGAAGCACATTCAGCCCCGTCAATGGGCGCCTGGAAACAGGCGAAGAGCAGACGACCACATGTTTATCGCCATGGAAGTCAACACAGAGGAATCGTAACAGGTGAGATTCCCGAGGGTCTGTCGGGGTCTAAGCACGCGGCATGTATGGAGAGTAGTACTGAGAACTTGGGAGACCCTGTAAGTTCCGGTGATAAAAAGCCGGTAGG
>NZ_JAHHUL010000079.1 GCF_019008365.1 Phosphitispora fastidiosa
CCACCCGGTAAGGTCAAAGAGATCGAACTCATCTATGACCGGGGTTTGCAATTAGCTGTTACCTACGATGACAGCCAAGGTCCCAAAGCAAACAATAACCTGTGCATTGCCGCAATAGACCTGGGTGAAATCCATACAATTGTCTCAGTAACCGATCATGGGCAAGGAATGATCATCACCGGTCGCAGGCAGCGAAGCATCAAACGATTGCGCAACAAGAAATTGAAAGAACTGCAAAAGAAACTGGCCAAATGTGAAAAGGGCTCCCGTCAGTGGAAAAAATACCGCCGGGCTTTTAACTACATCTTAGCCAAGAGTAATGCCCAGTTGACTGATGTCCTCCATAAAACAACCCGCGAATTTGTTAACTGGTGCTTGGAAAATCAAGT
>NZ_JAHHUL010000080.1 GCF_019008365.1 Phosphitispora fastidiosa
GACAGATACCAATGGACAGATATATACCTTCACTTATGATGATGCTGGCAACATAACCCGGATCAACTATCCAAACAATACCTATACCTCATTTGCACATGATAATGCCAACAGGGTAGAGAACATCACAAATGCAGCAGCAGGCGGCTCAGCCTTCCTAACCTATGACTACATATATGACCATAACAGCCGCCGCACCCAAACGACTGTCAACAATACAGATGTATCTGCTTATCAATATGATAATATTGGTCAGCTTACCCAGGTAGTCGACAGCCGCAGTACTTTCACTTATCAGTATGACGGCACAGGCAACCGTACCGGGATGACCGGACCCGGCGGAACCGTAAACTACATCTATGACGAAG
>NZ_JAHHUL010000081.1 GCF_019008365.1 Phosphitispora fastidiosa
TTAAGATGTTCTTCGCTCCATGAATATCCCTGTGCTCCTGATATCCGCACAGGCAGCTGTAATTTCTGGAGGAGGTTCTTTTCCTCCTCCCACAAACGGGACACGTTTGTGTTGTAAAGGCTTCGTCTACTTTTTGCAGGCTTATCCCTTCGGCTGCCAGTTTGTATTGGAGATATTCGGTGGTTCGGCCATATTGCCATTGGGACATTTTCTGGTTATGTCTGGGTGAACGTTTGTGCTTGTTTTTCTTCTTTTTGGGAGAGGTGTTACGTTCAATCCCGGCTACGTCTCCCACCACGACTTCCCTGACTTGATTTTCCAAGCACCAGTTAACAAATTCGCGGGTTGTTTTATGGAG
>NZ_JAHHUL010000082.1 GCF_019008365.1 Phosphitispora fastidiosa
ACCGTTTTAACTGCGGTGTTGTTATTTCTGTTGACATCTTTAAGCTGATTCTCCGGGTCGGCGACAACCTTCAGTTCGATACTGCCTGCCTGCTGCGGCGCCGTCCAGTTGAAAGACCGGTCCGCCGAACCACCCTCTTCCAAAGTTACGGTTTCGGTCCGCAGCCTGCTGCCTCCGGCATAATAGCTGATCTTGAAAGTCTCTGCCCTGCTGCCCAAGTTGTTTAGGGTTACTGTGGCCATCTGGTCTGATCCGGTAAGTACCGGACACTGCTGCCGGATTTCTCCAACGTCGATATCAGTCCTCCTGGCTTTGACGATGACAATCTTTTTGTTATTGTTCCAGTTGATATCC
>NZ_JAHHUL010000083.1 GCF_019008365.1 Phosphitispora fastidiosa
ACCGTTTTAACTGCGGTGTTGTTATTTCTGTTGACATCTTTAAGCTGATTCTCCGGGTCGGCGACAACCTTCAGTTCTATACTGCCTGCCTGCTGCGGTGCCGTCCAGTTGAAAGACCGGTCCGCCGAACCACCCTCTTCCAAAGTGACGGTTTCGGTCCGCAGCCTGCTGCCTCCGGCATAATAGCTGATCTTGAAAGTCTCTGCCCTGCTGCCCAGGTTGTTTAGGGTTACTGTGGCCATCTGGTCTGATCCGGTAGTTACCGGACACTGCTGCAGGATTTCTCCAACGTCGATATCAGTCCTCCTGGCTTTGACGATGACAATCTTTTTGTTATTGTTCCAGTTGATATCC
>NZ_JAHHUL010000084.1 GCF_019008365.1 Phosphitispora fastidiosa
ATGTTGGCTTAGAAGCAGCCACCATTTAAAGAGTGCGTAATAGCTCACTGGTCGAGTGGCCCTGCGCCGAAAATGTACCGGGGCTAAGTCTGGCACCGAAGCTTCGGATTGAGATGTGTCAATAGTGCTCTTAAGAGAGGACAAAGACACGGTAGATTTAAGCGAAAACCGACCTTTAAGATTAAAGAGTTGGAGGTTTTCGCCAAATGCCTCAAGCTAAGTCGTGCTTGAGGGTAGTATTGACACATCTCGATGGTAGGGGAGCGTTCTGTATGGGTAGAAGCTGTACCGTGAGGAGCAGTGGACTGTACAGAAGTGAGAATGCCGG
>NZ_JAHHUL010000085.1 GCF_019008365.1 Phosphitispora fastidiosa
CCATGCGCGAGTGCCAGCAGCCGCGGTAATACGGAGGGTGCAAGCGTTATTCGGATTTACTGGGCGTAAAGCGTACGTAGGCGGCGTAGTAAGTCAGGTGTGAAATCCCACGGCTCAACCGTGGAACTGCACTTGAAACTGCTATGCTTGAGTACTGGAGGGGGTGGCGGAATTCCTGGTGTAGGAGTGAAATCCGTAGATATCAGGAGGAACACCAGTGGCGAAGGCGGCCACCTGGACAGTAACTGACGCTGAGGTACGAAAGCGTGGGTAGCAAACAGGATTAGAAACCCTACACTAGGAATTCCACTTACCCCTCTCGGATT
>NZ_JAHHUL010000086.1 GCF_019008365.1 Phosphitispora fastidiosa
ATGATCAAAAACGCGAAAAAGCCCGTAGTTTCAACAACTATGGGCTTCTCACCTTTTTTTAACTGTAAAAGTCAGGTCAGGAAGTAGGCAGAGGAGACCTTATTGGCTTGGTTGGCTCAACGGGGCGGAGTACCGGTTCCCACCTGCACTTTGAGGTTATTAGCGGGGGAAGTTTCCGGAACCCCATCAATTATTTAAAGTAGTTAATTTTTCAAAAGCCTTATGGATAATGATTCCATAGGGCTTTTATTTTGGACAACCTCCTTTAAATGGGTTTATTACCGATGATTTTACCTTTAAATGCGGGGTTTGCTATGTTATAA
>NZ_JAHHUL010000087.1 GCF_019008365.1 Phosphitispora fastidiosa
CTGCTGAAGAGTGCCAGCAGCCGCGGTAATACGTAGGTGGCAAGCGTTGTCCGGATTTACTGGGCGTAAAGAGTATGTAGGCGGATATTTAAGTCAGATGTGAAATTCCCGGGCTTAACCTGGGAGCTGCATTTGAAACTGGATATCTAGAGTGCGGGAGAGGAAAGTGGAATTCCTAGTGTAGCGGTGAAATGCGTAGAGATTAGGAAGAACACCAGTGGCGAAGGCGACTTTCTGGACCGTAACTGACGCTGAGATACGAAAGCGTGGGGAGCAAACAGGATTAGAAACCCTTGTAGTCCCGAGGCCAGATCGGAAGAG
>NZ_JAHHUL010000088.1 GCF_019008365.1 Phosphitispora fastidiosa
GTCCTGCCCAGGAAACATAAACACCGCATCAACCCTGGGGTCATGGGTCATAAATGCATGATAACCGCCGGTCTTCAGTTTGACCATATAAATACAGGTAAGCGAATCCTTCATGAAGATATTAATTCGACACATGACAATTTTTTCCTTGTTAAAATGTGTAAAAATGATGCGCTGTATGAAATGACTACAGGCGAAATGGTAATTCTACATGTTTAAGCACCAAGGGTTTTGTGCTATAACCTGACTTTTACAGTTAAAATAACATATCAAGCTCTCGAATAAGGAATATTATTGAAAACGCGAAGTTCCCGCGTTT
>NZ_JAHHUL010000089.1 GCF_019008365.1 Phosphitispora fastidiosa
GATCTCTCAGCGCCGGGACTACCAGGGTTTCTAATCCTGTTCGCTCCCCACGCTTTCGTGCCTCAGCGTCAATAACGGCTTAGTAAGCTGCCTTCGCAATCGGTGTTCTACGTTATATCTAAGCATTTCACCGCTACATAACGTATTCCGCCTACCTCAACCGTATTCAAGAAAATCAGTTTCAATGGCAGTTTCACAGTTGAGCTGTGAGATTTCACCACTGACTTAATCCTCCGCCTGCGCACCCTTTAAACCCAATAAATCCGGATAACGCTTGCACCCTCCGTATTACCGCGGCTGCTGGCACTCGCGCATGG
>NZ_JAHHUL010000090.1 GCF_019008365.1 Phosphitispora fastidiosa
ACCAATTAGAGTGCCAGCAGCCGCGGTAATACTGAAGGTGCAAGCGTTAATCGGAATCACTGGGCGTAAAGCGCTCGTAGGTGGCTTTGTAAGTCAGATGTGAAAGCCCACGGCTCAACCGTGGAATTGCATTTGATACTGCATCGCTAGAGTATAGGAGAGGGAAGTGGAATTTCTGGTGTAGGAGTGAAATCCGTAGAGATCAGAAGGAACACCGGTGGCGAAGGCGACTTCCTGGACTATTACTGACACTGAGGAGCGAAAGCGTGGGGAGCAAACAGGATTAGAAACCCTTGTAGTCCCGTCATACAGATCGG
>NZ_JAHHUL010000091.1 GCF_019008365.1 Phosphitispora fastidiosa
AGCTTCGCGAGTGCCAGCCGCCGCGGTAATACGGAGGGTGCAAGCGTTGTTCGGAATTATTGGGCGTAAAGAGCATGTAGGCGGTTTATTAAGTCTGATGTGAAAGCCCACGGCTCAACCGTGGAGGGTCATTGGAAACTGGTAGACTTGAGTACAGAAGAGGAAAGTGGAATTCCATGTGTAGCGGTGAAATGCGTAGATATATGGAGGAACACCAGTGGCGAAGGCGACTTTCTGGTCTGTAACTGACGCTGAGGCGCGAAAGCGTGGGGAGCGAACAGGATTAGATACCCCAGTAGTCCCCGCTCGCTGA
>NZ_JAHHUL010000092.1 GCF_019008365.1 Phosphitispora fastidiosa
GATGAATGGAGTGCCAGCAGCCGCGGTAACACGGGGGGCGCAAGCGTTATTCGGAATTATTGGGCGTAAAGGGCGCGCAGGCGGTCTTGTCCGTCAGGTGTGAAAGCTCGGGGCTCAACCCCGGAAGTGCACTTGAAACAGCAAGACTTGAATACGGGAGAGGAGAGAGGAATTCCTGGTGTAGAGGTGAAATTCGTAGATATCAGGAGGAACACCGATGGCGAAGGCATCTCTCTGGACCGATATTGACGCTGAGGCGCGAAGGCGTGGGTAGCGAACGGGATTAGATACCCCTGTAGTCCCGCGTAGAAC
>NZ_JAHHUL010000093.1 GCF_019008365.1 Phosphitispora fastidiosa
ACCGGAATCGGGACTACTAGGGTATCTAATCCTGTTTGCTCCCCACACTTTCGCACCTCAGCGTCAATACCTGTCCAGGTGGCCGCCTTCGCCACCGGTGTTCCTCCTGATATCTACGGATTTCACTCCTACACCAGGAATTCCGCCACCCTCTCCAGGATTCAAGCCCTGCAGTTTCAAAGGCAGTTCCACGGTTGAGCCGTGGGATTTCACCCCTGACTTACAAGGCCGCCTACGTGCGCTTTACGCCCAGTAATTCCGAATAACGCTTGCACCCTCCGTATTACCGCGGCTGCTGGCACTCATTCCGGT
>NZ_JAHHUL010000094.1 GCF_019008365.1 Phosphitispora fastidiosa
GGCCAGGTTCGGGACTACCCGGGTTTCTAATCCGGTTCGCTCCCCTGGCTTTCGCACCTCAGCGTCAGTAACTGGCCAGTAAGCCGCCTTCGCCACTGGTGTTCTTCCCGATATCTACGCATTTCACCGCTACACCGGGAATTCCGCTTACCTCTCCAGTACTCCAGTCATACAGTTTCAACCGCATGCATCGGTTAAGCCCATACATTTAACAGCTGACTTATATGACCGCCTGCGTGCCCTTTACGCCCAGTAATTCCGGACAACGCTCGCCACCTACGTATTACCGCGGCGGCTGGCACTCTATAACTC
>NZ_JAHHUL010000095.1 GCF_019008365.1 Phosphitispora fastidiosa
CTCAGCGCCGGGACTACAGGGGTTTCTAATCCTGTTTGCTACCCACGCTTTCGCACCTCAGTGTCAGTATCTGGCCAGGAAGTCGCCTTCGCCACCGGTATTCCTCCCGATATCTACGAATTTCACCTCTACACCGGGAATTCCACTTCCCCCTCCAGTACTCAAGTCTACCAGTTTCATATGCACTTCCCCAGTTGAGCCAGGGACTTTCACATCTGACTTAATAGACCACCTACGCGCGCTTTACGCCCAGTAATTCCGAACAACGCTTGCACCCTCCGTATTACCGCGGCGGCTGGCACTCGCAGACGG
>NZ_JAHHUL010000096.1 GCF_019008365.1 Phosphitispora fastidiosa
CTTGGCCTGATTGCCAGCAGCCGCGGTAATACGGAGGGTGCAAGCGTTATCCGGATTTATTGGGTTTAAAGGGTCCGCAGGCGGACTAATAAGTCAGTGGTGAAATCTCTCGGCTCAACCGAGAAACTGCCATTGATACTGTTAGTCTAGAGTGTAGTTGGCGTAGGCGGAATATATCATGTAGCGGTGAAATGCTTAGATATGATATAGAACACCGATCGCGAAGGCAGCTTACGAAACTACAACTGACGCTCAGGGACGAAAGCGTGGGGAGCGAACAGGATTAGAAACCCGAGTAGTCCCGCGGAATGA
>NZ_JAHHUL010000097.1 GCF_019008365.1 Phosphitispora fastidiosa
TGATCTCAGAGTGCCAGCAGCCGCGGTAATACGGGGGGAGCTAGCGTTGTCCGGAATCATTGGGCGTAAAGGGCATGTAGGTTGGACTTTAAGTCAGTTGTTAAATATTGCGGCTTAACCGCATTATGCAATTGATACTGGAGTTCTTGAGTGTGAGAGGGGACAGAGGAATACCTGGTGTAGCGGTGGAATGCGTAGATATTAGGTAGAACACCTGAGGCGAAGGCGTCTGTCTGGCTCATCACTGACACTGAAATGCGAAAGTATGGGGAGCAAACAGGATTAGAAACCCTTGTAGTCCCGTGAGATCA
>NZ_JAHHUL010000098.1 GCF_019008365.1 Phosphitispora fastidiosa
TTAATTGAGTGCCAGCCGCCGCGGTAATACGGAGGGTGCAAGCGTTATTCGGAATTATTGGGCGTAAAGGGCACGCAGGCGGTCTTGCCAGTCAGATGTGAAAGCCCGGGGCTCAACCCTGGAAGTGCATTTGAAACTACAAGACTTGAGTACGGTAGAGGAAAGGGGAATTCCTGGTGTAGAGGTGAAATTCGTAGATATCAGGAGGAACACCGGTGGCGAAGGCGCCTTTCTGGACCGAAACTGACGCTGAGGTGCGAAGGCGTGGGTAGCGAACAGGATTAGAAACCCCTGTAGTCCCGAGAGGTTG
>NZ_JAHHUL010000099.1 GCF_019008365.1 Phosphitispora fastidiosa
GCCCGGATCGGCCCGCGCTGGCCGCTGACCATCGGCCCGGCGATCGTCGCGATCGGCTTCGTGCTGCTGCTGCGCGTCGATGCGGACGCCCCCTATTGGACTTCGGTGTTCCCCGGCGCCCTCGCCATCGCGATCGGAATGGCAAGCGTCGCCGCGCCGCTCACCACCGCGGTGCTCGCCTCGGTCGACGAGACGCACACCGGCACCGCATCGGGATTCAACAGCGCAATAGCGCGCACCGGCGGGCTGATCGCCACCGCGATAGCCGGGGCAGTGATCGCCGCGGCGGGCGCCGGGCTGGTG
>NZ_JAHHUL010000100.1 GCF_019008365.1 Phosphitispora fastidiosa
AGACCGGCAGCATAGGTAGTCATCAAAATAGCCTTATGCTTAAGATTTCCGGTAACATTGAAGATAGCTTTAACCTCATCAACGGATAAAACAGCGGGTAAAGTCCTACTCCGTTTAACCCTGGGGACCAGCTTCATATTCCAGTCCCAGCCCAGGACAGTTTCATAGAAAAACCGGATAGCGCTATAGGCTTGATTGACATATGAACAGCTCAGTTTGCGCTGAGTAATGGCATGATGGAGAAATTGCCTCACTTCGTCATAGCCAAGGGATTCAAGAGGCTTGTCAAAGTGACCGTGAAA
>NZ_JAHHUL010000101.1 GCF_019008365.1 Phosphitispora fastidiosa
GTGTTAGCCGCCGCGGTAATACGTAGGGGGCAAGCGTTATCCGGAATTACTGGGTGTAAAGGGTGCGTAGGTGGTATGGCAAGTCAGAAGTGAAAACCCAGGGCTTAACTCTGGGACTGCTTTTGAAACTGTCAGACTGGAGTGCAGGAGAGGTAAGCGGAATTCCTAGTGTAGCGGTGAAATGCGTAGATATTAGGAGGAACACCAGTGGCGAAGGCGGCTTACTGGACGATAACTGACGCTGAGGCTCGAAAGCGTGGGGAGCAAACAGGATTAGATACCCTAGTAGTCCCGAGACTGA
>NZ_JAHHUL010000102.1 GCF_019008365.1 Phosphitispora fastidiosa
TGACCCCTACGGGATTCGAACCCGTGTTACCGCCGTGAAAGGGCGGTGTCTTAAACCGCTTGACCAAGGGGCCATTTATACCGTTAAGCTGTTTAACAGCGACTTTTATAGTTTAACAGATTTCGTCTACAATATCAAGTAACTAATTTTAACAATTATCTAGAGTGGCACTAGGCGCTTCGCGCCGTCGCAAGTCTGAAGCTCGGGTCGCACTGATGGGTGGTAGCAGATAAATTCCTTCAGGATGGCTACAACTCAGCCGGCTTGCCACTCGCTCAGCTCGTGGGCC
>NZ_JAHHUL010000103.1 GCF_019008365.1 Phosphitispora fastidiosa
AGCCGCCGGCCGTCACCAGCCCGGCCACCAGGGCCGGCATGATGTTCACATAGAACAGTCCGGCCGTGGCCGTCAGTGCCAGCAACCCATAGGTCAGCAGCCCTTCGGGCAGCCGGTAGCGGTCCAGTGCCATCAGGCACCTCCTGGCAGGGGGGGGACGGGGATGCCGCCGGCGCGCAGGATGAGGGCCAGCGGTTCACGCTCGGCGGCATGCCGGCGCCAGGCGCCGACCGAGCGTGCATGCAAAGGCTGGCGGACCTGGGCGGCGCTGGCCGTGGCCGTAGGCG
>NZ_JAHHUL010000104.1 GCF_019008365.1 Phosphitispora fastidiosa
TTTTTATCAATGTAACATCACCTCAGATATATTATATCATAACTGTTTCATAACGTATAGTAAAATCGCAAAAAAAAACGCGGGAACTTCGCGTTTTCAATAATATTCCTTATTCGAGAGCTTGATATGTTATTTTAACTGTAAAAGTCAGGGCCGCGGGTTCAGAAACACTTATGGGGATTCAAAGTTTTGTAAACCCCGGCTAAACTCTTGATAACAGCAGAAAATCAACAGTATTCATACATAAAACGTCATTTGTGATATAATCTCTCCAAGTATGTTATAA
>NZ_JAHHUL010000105.1 GCF_019008365.1 Phosphitispora fastidiosa
TCGACCCCTCCAGCACCCTGGCATAGGACTCGTCGAACCGGCGACGCATGAACGAGCCCAGCAACTTCTCCAGGGTCTCAGCCGCCAGTCTCGGCAACGTCATCATAGATGCAGCCCCGTCTGTCGGTGGTGTCCCACGCCACTCCCGACGTCTATTGTCGCCCTCGACGCAGCCTCAGCATAGCCCAATCTGGGGCGGCTGACCAAATCCCGAAACAAAAATACGTAAATATGTTACCGTGCCGCCTCGCAACATCACGGTCGCGGTCACAGTTTGGCAC
>NZ_JAHHUL010000106.1 GCF_019008365.1 Phosphitispora fastidiosa
CGGTTCGGCCTTCTATGCCCCGGCGTCTTCGGCGATCCAGATGGCTGAAGCCTTCCTCAAGGACAAGAAGCGTGTCCTGCCTGTCGCAGCGCACCTCTCCGGCCAGTACGGTGTCAAGGACATGTATGTCGGCGTGCCTGTCATCATCGGTGCCGGCGGCGTCGAGCGCATCATCGAAATCGATCTCAACAAGACCGAAGAAAAGGCGTTCGAAAACTCGGTGGCCTCTGTCGCCGGTCTTTGCGAAGCCTGCATCGCCATCGCGCCGAACCTCAAGTAAT
>NZ_JAHHUL010000107.1 GCF_019008365.1 Phosphitispora fastidiosa
GGACAGGTCCGGATCCAGCGCCAGGCTCTCCAGCAGGTCGAGCGAGATTTCGAGCCGGTCGGCTTCCTCGGCATCGATGTTGAGGCCGATATCGTAGTGCCGCGCGAGCACCGCCAGCGTCTTCACCCGGGGCAGCAGCTCGCCCATCACCCGGTCCGCCTGGGCGCGACTGTAGCGCGGGTGGAGCGCCGAGAGCTTGATCGAGATGCCCGGCCCCTCATAGATGCCGCGCCCGCTCGAAGCTGCGCTGATCGCATGGATGGCATTCTCGTAATCGCGAT
>NZ_JAHHUL010000108.1 GCF_019008365.1 Phosphitispora fastidiosa
TTCGGCCTGACGCTGGTCACGCCGCGCAACCCCGATCAGCGCGGCAGCCAGGTTTCCTATTCCTGCGACAATGGCTATGCCATCATGCAGGCGCTGATCGCCCGCGGCGTCATCGGTGATTTCCGCGCGCCCGATATCATCCGCTTCGGCTTTACGCCGCTTTATCTCAGTTTTGCCGAAGTGTCCGAAGCGGTTGCCATCCTGCGGGACATTCTGTCGACACGGGCCTGGGATGCGCCGAAATACAAGGTGAGGGAGGCCGTCACATGAGCCGCACACC
>NZ_JAHHUL010000109.1 GCF_019008365.1 Phosphitispora fastidiosa
TTTTCAGCACGCTCCCGGCGCCGCCGCACCCAGCGCTGGCCCGCAAGTCTGGGCGCGTTACATGCACGGCGAAGAGCCCGACAAGGAAGGCACCGTCAAGTTCGCCTCCTTCACGCTGCTGGGGCAGGACTTCGGCACCATGGATTCCGCCCGAATGCATAATTTCCAGTTTAATGAGGCAATCTCCTTGATGATCCCGTGCGACACGCAAGAGGAGATTGATTACTTTTGGGGAAAGCTTTCCGCCAACCCCAAAGCGGAGCAGTGCGGATGGCTGAAA
>NZ_JAHHUL010000110.1 GCF_019008365.1 Phosphitispora fastidiosa
GCGGTGGCTGCCTGTTCAACCTGAGCTTGTTGGTTGCGGATGGCTTGGCTAGATTCTTCAGTGATTGCTGAAGTCTCTTCAGATGCCGCAGCAAGCTGAGTTGAACGAGAGATAATGCCTTGAATAAGCGTACGCAAGCACTGAAATGAGCAGCACCTCACAAGCTGTAAGCAGCAGTGCACAGCAGGCGTTGAGTGAAATTAAAAACGCAGATAAAGAAGCGGATCGTGTTAAAGGTATCTCATCGCAAAACAAAGCAACTATTGAACAGCTTGCTCG
>NZ_JAHHUL010000111.1 GCF_019008365.1 Phosphitispora fastidiosa
TGACCTTGGCGCAGGCGCTGTCTGCGGACGGAGTGTCGCCCGGGGCGCTCCGCAAGGTCCATGAGGACCTTCACCGCCTCCTCGACGGCTACGCCACCATCTACGCCGGCAAGCTCGCCAGTTCTGTCCAGGAGGTGTGGGACGTCCACGTCAAGGAGATCGAGGGACGCTTCGGCGGGAGGGGGCTCAGCTACTCCGAGTTCATCGAAAGGGCCGACGACCGTGCCATCCGCACCGCATTCGAGGCGGCCAAGAAGGCCTTCGGCGCCGACGTCGCGC
>NZ_JAHHUL010000112.1 GCF_019008365.1 Phosphitispora fastidiosa
GATCGCGGCGCCCGACTGGATCGAGCCGGGCCAGGGACGCGTGTCCTATCTCTGGAAGTGCCATGCCTGCGGCTATCGCTTCGAGGCGGTGGCGATCTTCGAGGCGATGCCGATCGAGCATCCGCCGCTCGCGGCCTGAAGGCGGCGGCTCAGGCCGCCAGCCGCCGCTGCTGCCATATCGGCAACTGCATCCGCACGATCAGGCCATGCGGCTCACGGTCGTGCAGCGACAACTCGCCGCCATGCGCGACCGCGATCGCGCGCGCGATCGACAGGCCG
>NZ_JAHHUL010000113.1 GCF_019008365.1 Phosphitispora fastidiosa
CCTGTGTACTGGCTACTGACGGCGCAATCCCGTCGTGGGAAGGAGTGGCCGCATCCGCCACTCGTCCTATCTCCACGAAAGGACGAGCGCGCTACGCGCCAGGCCTGGAACCAAAACGCCGTCGTGCTGGGTTACGACGTGCACGGGAAGCCGTGGCTCTGGCCCGACCGCGTTCGCGTGATGCAAGGCATCGTTCTGGGAATGACCGGCACAGGCAAGACCACCCTGCTGCGGAACATCATTACCCAGGACCTGTATCGGGTTGTGGGCCCTCCCGAT
>NZ_JAHHUL010000114.1 GCF_019008365.1 Phosphitispora fastidiosa
GCCGCGGATCATCTTGACGACTTCGTCGAGGCGCGTACCGACCACTTCCTTTATCGGACCGCGCTCGCCCTGGCCCACGCCGGTGATGCGATCGCCGACAGCCAGCTTGCCGGACAATTGTGCAGGACCGCCGGCCATCAGCTCGCGAATGGTCGTGTAGTCTTCCCGCTCCTGCAGGACCGCGCCGATGCCAACCAGCGAAAGCTTCATCGAGATATCGAATTCGGCGGATGCCGTCGCTCCGAAATAATCCGTATGCGGTTCGATCGACGTGGTGT
>NZ_JAHHUL010000115.1 GCF_019008365.1 Phosphitispora fastidiosa
GAACCATTTGATCGCCACCTTGCCCTCGAAGGAGGTGTTCTTGACCTTGGTATAGGGCTTGAACCAGTCGATGCGCTTGCCGTGCTTGGCCCAGAACTTCTCCGGATCCTTGATGCTCTGCTTGTACCAGGCGAGATATGTTTCGTTGTCGATAAACGCGTTCTTCTTCGCGCTTGGCAGCACGGGGTAGACCTTCTCGGACATCAATTTCCTCCAAACCTGAGCTGACGGGCCTCCACCCGGATGCCTCCCGGGGAGAGAGGCGCATGGCGTTCAT
>NZ_JAHHUL010000116.1 GCF_019008365.1 Phosphitispora fastidiosa
CTGGCGCGCAACACCAAGATCAAGCTGCCGACGCCGCAAGAAGTGCAAGAGTTCAAGAACCGCAAGAGAATATTGCCGGTGCAATCGCAATCTGATGATGATGAAGTACAAATAGTCACTGATGACGAACAAGAAATGCAAGAAAAAGAAATAGCGTCAACAGAGCCGGAATCAATTCCAGAACTCGACAGCCTCTTGCGCAACGTCATGGTGAACAACAACGTATCGAGCAAGATGAATGAAGCTCAGAGCACAATGCTTGCCGATGGGGTGCGGG
>NZ_JAHHUL010000117.1 GCF_019008365.1 Phosphitispora fastidiosa
TCCCGGACGACGACGATCTGATCGGCGCCCTTCGTCTGCAGACCAGCTTCGGCGATAGTCTTCCCCGCCGGTTCGCCGGCGGGAATGGTCAGCGTGCGAACCGGGCTATGCGCCGGTCCGGACGTGGTCTGCAGTTGCTCGCTCATCTCTAGAGCTCATCTCTTATTTCCCGGGGCCCCTCCATAGGTTTCTCACCTGATAGCTCCGCCCTCGGGAGTCCGGTGTGGTGACCGTTCACCAGGCCGATCTCGTGGGACCAGTAAACTTGCGCCGCGT
>NZ_JAHHUL010000118.1 GCF_019008365.1 Phosphitispora fastidiosa
CGCCACCATTCCCGCTCACAACGCCACGCTCGTTCCGGAAACTTTCAACTATACGCAAGCGTCGCTCATCGAACCCGTCGCCGTGATCATGCACATGCTCGAGCTGGTGGAAATCCGCGCGGGTGCCAGTGTCGCCGTGCTTGGCGCCGGACCGATGGGTCTTCTCGCCGCCGCCGTCGCGCGCAAAGCCGGCGCATCGCAAGTGCTGGTCGCGGACAAACTCCCGCATCGCATCCAAATGGCGCTCGATCAGGGCGCGACCTCTGCCGTTCCGAT
>NZ_JAHHUL010000119.1 GCF_019008365.1 Phosphitispora fastidiosa
TTCAGCGTGCGCAGCCAGGCGATGATCCGGCCAAGATCGTCATCGGCCCAGGCGCGCTGCGCCCCGGTGGGCATGATGAAGACCGTGCTGCCGTCCCGCTTGACGCCGTAGCGGATCAGCCGGACGAGCTCCGCGTCCGAATAATAAGCGAGCTTGCGGGCGATGGCCGGCGGCGCGATCGTCCCGGTCAGCCGGTCGCTGGTCCAGACCCGCCCCTCGCCGTTCGGCCCGTGGCAGCTGCGGCAGCCCGCGAGCGTGGCGAGCCGCCCGCCTTC
>NZ_JAHHUL010000120.1 GCF_019008365.1 Phosphitispora fastidiosa
GCCAGCGGCACAGCGGAGCTGCGCAGCCTGTCCTTCGCCCTCGGGCCAAACCCCACGCCGCTGGGAGATTTCAAGGCCACCATCAGCACCGTGCCCGGCGCCGCCGGCACCTCGGCGGCGCCGAGCATCAAGGTGCTGATCGAGACCCTGGCGGGCCCGCTCGACGCCGGCGGCGAAGTACACCTGCAGGCCGACCGCAGCTACGACTACGATCTGCAGATCAAGGCCAAGGACAACGCCGATCCGGCCCTGCGCAACATGCTGCAGGCCGGCGG
>NZ_JAHHUL010000121.1 GCF_019008365.1 Phosphitispora fastidiosa
GGGTGCATGCTGTGCGTCGAGTTCCAGCACAAATGTTCCTTTGGTGGTTTCAAATTCGACCAACGTGGGCTGGGATGCCTGCCCCACCGTGGGCAGAAGCAGAAAAAGGGTAAGAAGCAGTACACGCATAGAGTTCTCCTGGGCTGATTGTGGCTGGATTGGCGGTGCAAACGCGTTAGGCAATCCGGGGATTATCCGGAACACCTGGCTTTTTCAAGTAGCGAGAAATGAGGCGGATGGTCGCATAAGATAGCAACAGCCCGCGTTGCTATGG
>NZ_JAHHUL010000122.1 GCF_019008365.1 Phosphitispora fastidiosa
TGCCCAGCTCTTCCGCTTCGATCATCGAGAACAGCGTCCAGCGGACGATGTTGAACCAGCGGTCATCGCCCTGGCGCACCGCCGGTCCCAGCGGCTCCTTGGAAATGATCTCGGGCAGCACCATGAACCCCTCGGGGTCGGACAGGGTCAGTCTTTGCGCGTAGAGTGCGGAGGCATCCGTCGTGTAGACATCGCAGCGGCCGTTGTTCAGCGCGACAATGGTTTCATCCGGGCGTTCGAACGAGACGATCTCGTAGGTGATGTTGTTCGCCTT
>NZ_JAHHUL010000123.1 GCF_019008365.1 Phosphitispora fastidiosa
GTGCCGCTGTCGATCACTTCGGCCATGCGCTCCTCGGACGGCGCCGGGGCGGCCTGGAAGATGAAGGGCAGGAACAGCGAAGCCTTGCACAATTCCATGAACTGCGAGGCGGCGAGGTCGCAATCCTCGATCGCAAGATCGCCGGAGGCGACATGGGCGCGGAGATATTCGGACAGGCGGGTGATGGTCATGTCCAGCACGCGCAAATAATAGCGGCGGCCGACATCGGGCATGCGTTCGGCGATCGCCATCACGGTGCGGATTGCGGATCCG
>NZ_JAHHUL010000124.1 GCF_019008365.1 Phosphitispora fastidiosa
GTTTTGCAGCACGAGTGAGCGGATCGTCTCGCCGAGGGTTTCAAGGTCATGACCGCTGGCCGTGCCGGTATTGATCATGAAATTGCAGTGCATCGGCGACATCTGTGCACCGCCGATCATCAGGCCGCGACCGCCCGCCGCGTCGATTTCCTTCCAGGCGGATGTGCCTTCCGGGTTCTTGAAGGTCGAGCCGCCGGTCTTCTCGCGGATCGGCTGCACGGTCTCGCGGTGCTGCTGCACCGCATGCATCGCCGCCTGAATGGCATGGGTTTC
>NZ_JAHHUL010000125.1 GCF_019008365.1 Phosphitispora fastidiosa
GAAAACACTCCTGAAGTCAGGACCGGCGGGGCCGGGGAGTTCCTGACGTTCATCGAAGATCAGATCAAGCCAATGATCGAAGCGGATAGTCCCATTGACCGCAATCGCCAGGCGATCTTCGGTCATTCCTTCGGCGGCCTCTTCGTGCTCTACAGTCTCTTCACCCGCCCATCGGCCTTCACAACCTGGATTGCGGCGAGCGCGTCGATCTATTGGGAAAATTGTGCGATCAACGCCTTTCTTCCCCAATTCGAAGCTGCGCATGCGACGCG
>NZ_JAHHUL010000126.1 GCF_019008365.1 Phosphitispora fastidiosa
TCACTATTTCTGGTGAGGGTACAGGCACACTTTCAGCAGAAATAGTGAGCCAAGATGGCATAGAAGACTTGTTAGATACAGTCCAACCAACTGTCTGTCCCTTAGAAGTAGAAGTAATTTCAGAAGTCTTGGTTGCTGAGGATGCTTCGAAAGAAAGCGCAGTAGGATCTGCCTTAAAGACACCATCATCTGCTTTAGCATTTTGTGTAATGATTAACTTTATAGTTTTACCAGATTCTTTCTGAGTCAATGTAATAGTTGCAGAACGTTCT
>NZ_JAHHUL010000127.1 GCF_019008365.1 Phosphitispora fastidiosa
GGCATGAATTTAACTGCCCGGTTTTCTTTTTACTTAAAAAAGTATTTTTTCGACACTTTCAGAAGGAAATAAAAGGCTTTATGTCGAAAAGATAACAGGATATTAATGTTAAAAAATGAAGATATTACCTACAGTAGTATTACAAAAATTAGTAGGAGTACTGCGTTTGTGTAGTAACCTGACTTTTACAGTTTAAAAAAGGTGAGAAGCCCATAGTTGTTGAAACTACGGGCTTTTTCGCGTTTTTGATCATATATGAATTTTGTTATGC
>NZ_JAHHUL010000128.1 GCF_019008365.1 Phosphitispora fastidiosa
GACTCCAGTACCCGGCCGCCGCCGAATCGCGGCGCACTCTGTCCTCCCACCAGCAGCGCCTTGTCGACGTTGTAGTGCTGGACGTTGCCATAGACCTGGAGGTACGCGCGGCACAAGGCCCGCGACACCGCCTCGGCGGCGCCGTCGCAGATGCTATCCGGGTGACCGATGCCCTTGTGCTCGCACATCTCGAACGGTGGTTCATCGCTGAGCCCCTGGCGCTGAATCACAAGACGGGCCGGCGCGCTCATTATGCTATGGCTCCGAAGCG
>NZ_JAHHUL010000129.1 GCF_019008365.1 Phosphitispora fastidiosa
GCGCGTATAGGGATGCGTCTGCTCGCTCAGGATCTGCGTGGTTTCGCCGGTGTCCATGACCTCGCCATGCCGCAGCACGGTAATCGAATGGGCCATGCCCGCGACCACGGCGAGGTCGTGGCTGATCAGCAGGAGGCCCATCCGTTCCTCGTCGACGAGGCTTTGCAGTAGGTCGAGAATTTGCGCCTGCAGGACGACATCGAGCGCGGTGGTGGGTTCGTCGGCAATCAGCAGGCGGGGTTTGAGCGCACAGGCAATGGCGATCACCACG
>NZ_JAHHUL010000130.1 GCF_019008365.1 Phosphitispora fastidiosa
TGATAATGCCATGCTCTTCCGGCACGAACGAACGTGCATTCTCGATGAGATTGGAAACGACCTGGCCGAGACGCAGATCATGGCCAACCACGAAGAAGCCCTTCTTGTTGGACGGCAGCTTGCCGACGACAAATTCGATCTGTGTATCCTTCTTGTTGCGCCGTACTTCGCGCGCAGCGGTCACGAGATTGCCCAGCAGGAACTTGAGATCGACATGTTCGGAATCTTCGCGTGCCAGCTCCGCATCGAGACGTGACGCATCGGAAATATC
>NZ_JAHHUL010000131.1 GCF_019008365.1 Phosphitispora fastidiosa
TTCCGTGTGATCGGCGACCGCATTGACCGGCCGCTTCTCCGGTTCGAGGATATCAAGCCGCACCGTGACCTTGTTCGACAGGAGCGCACCGCGCCAGCGGCGCGGGCGGAAGGGTGAGACCGGGGTGAGGGCCAGCAGACGGGCATCGAGCGGCAGGATCGGCCCTTGCGCCGAGAGATTGTAGGCGGTTGAACCAGCGGGTGTTGCCACCATCACGCCATCGCAGATCAGTTCCTCCAGGATAACCGTCGACGACCAGGTTCGCCTGGAG
>NZ_JAHHUL010000132.1 GCF_019008365.1 Phosphitispora fastidiosa
CGACCGGGGGCGTCGATCTATGGCTTCCTGTCCAACCGTTTTGCTTCCTTCTTCTCCCGCATGATCCAGGCATCCGAGGGCGAAGCCCCCTACGTTCTCGACGGCCTCCTTCACAACGAAAGCTCCGTCGAAATCTATGAGCACGCAACCGATACCGCTGGCGCCACCGAAACGACGTTCTCCATGTTCCACGCCTTTGGCTACAGGCTCATTCCCCGTATCCGCAATCTCGGCAATCGCAGGCTCTTTGTCATTGATCGCGATCCGGCTT
>NZ_JAHHUL010000133.1 GCF_019008365.1 Phosphitispora fastidiosa
TTGAACTGCTTGCAGAACTCCATGATGTTGACGCCGTTCTGGCCCAGCGCGGGACCGACCGGCGGCGAGGGATTGGCCTTGCCTGCAGGAATCTGCAGCTTGACGTAGGCCTGGATCTTCTTTGCCATCTACGTACTCCTAAGTTGGGTGCTAACGCCTTGCGGCTCCCCAGTGTTTCCGAGAGGCGAGAGGAGAGAGGCGAGAGGCGGAAAAGCGGGGCTTCTACGCCTCTCGCCTCTCCCCTCTCGCCTCCCGCCTCAGGCCTTCTC
>NZ_JAHHUL010000134.1 GCF_019008365.1 Phosphitispora fastidiosa
TCCGCATCTGGAGTCCTGCGACCGAGCGCGCATGGCTCTCGAACGAGCGCTTCCATTCGCGCATCGCGGCGACGAAGCAGGCCGCCATGGAATGGGTCGGCTTGGCGGAGAGCGTGCGATAGAGCTCCTCGATCGACTCGCCTGACCAGAACGCTTGCTCAAACCGGTCCATCGAGCGGCGGGTCCGGGCGTAGAGGAAGATCTTGTCGATCGCGATGGCCCAGACCCAGACCGAGCAGGACAACAGGCCAAGCATGACGCATTTCAC
>NZ_JAHHUL010000135.1 GCF_019008365.1 Phosphitispora fastidiosa
GCGATGTACCAGGACCGGATCTTCGCCTTCACGCCCAAGGGCGAGCTGATCCAGCTGCCCAAGAGAGCGACGCCGATCGACTTCGCCTATGCGGTGCATTCGAACCTGGGCGACCAGGCGGTAGGCGCCAAGATCAACGGCCGCGTGGTGCCGCTGCGCACCGAGATCGAACAGGGCGACCAGGTCCAGATCCTGCGCTCCAAGGCGCAGGAGCCCCAGGCCAACTGGCTCAACTTCGCGATCACCGGCGCGCGCCTTGCCGGTGAT
>NZ_JAHHUL010000136.1 GCF_019008365.1 Phosphitispora fastidiosa
TGCCTTTATGAATTAACTGGCGGAAAATACTCACCCAGTAATCATGGCTGTGGTCACGACCAATGCCATAAGTGGAAATTGTATCGTGAAAAGCCTTGCGGCAACTGCGATATCTGCCTAGATCCGCCAAAGCACTTTGACGCTACAGATGAAGCGCGCAAGGCGTTGTCGTGTGTTTATCGTATTAATCAAAACTTCGGTATTGGCTATGCAGTTGAAGTGCTGCGTGGCATGCAAAATATTCGCGTGCGCGAAAATGGTCACGAT
>NZ_JAHHUL010000137.1 GCF_019008365.1 Phosphitispora fastidiosa
TGACTCTGCTTGTTCTGGTTTGATATTCGGGTTGCCCCCGTAGGTATACTCAGCGGTGCTTGAATCGAACTGTGTACCAACAGCAGAGTCAGATACACTCGGCATTGTATACACGCCAAGTTATATAGACGGTTTTGATTTGTCCGTTGACTATTACAGTATCCGTGTCACCGATGCTGTAAGCCAAATTCAACCAGGCGCAGCACTACAAAGCTGTTATATTGACGATCCGAATCCGAACAATCCATTGTGTGGTGCGGTACTTCG
>NZ_JAHHUL010000138.1 GCF_019008365.1 Phosphitispora fastidiosa
TTTTGAGCCTCGGTGAGTGGAACGATCAAATGCTGCATGATATCGGTGTCACGCGCGGTGATCTGCATTCGGCCCTTGGCACGTCGCTGCTTGAAGATCCGAGCGAAAAACTGGGCGCATTGGCCGATGTACGGGCCCGTTTGCGCGCAGCACGCTCGATCAGCTGAGCATCGATCTTGACGGTTTAGCAGGCGTCCCATTCACACCGGAATCCCCTCCCGGTGCCCCGCCTGCCCACTGCCCGGCCTTCTGGCCGGGCTTTTTCTT
>NZ_JAHHUL010000139.1 GCF_019008365.1 Phosphitispora fastidiosa
GGCTGCGCGCTGGACGATCGCGTCGGCACTGTTCTCCTTGCCCGGACGATCGTCCCACGAGACGAAGTTGACGAAGCCCTGACCGGTATTCTGGCCGCTGGCACCGCCGCCGCCGCCGCCGCCGGTGACAGTGAAGATGGTGCGGACGTTCCTGCCCTCCTGCTCGCGCAGATATTTCTCGACCGCGAGCTGCACTTCCTGGGTGCGCGCCTGGGTCGCGCCGGCGGGCAGGCGGAACTGGACGCTGGCGGCGCCCTGGTCCTCGG
>NZ_JAHHUL010000140.1 GCF_019008365.1 Phosphitispora fastidiosa
GTCAACACTCAAAGAATCATCTCCATGATGAATGTGAGTGGAGATGAATTGGTGATCGATGCGAAAGGGATTTACTCAATTGAAAACTTTCTTACCGCTAGAATGTTTATGTATTGGCAAGTTTATTACCATAAAACGGCTGCTATCGCTGAATATTTATTAGTGAAAATTTTAAGTCGTGCAAAGTTTTTAATTGCGCACGCAACTGAACTTCCCGCTTCTGAAAATTTATCGTATTTCTTACACCGCGATCAGGATCAGAAGGC
>NZ_JAHHUL010000141.1 GCF_019008365.1 Phosphitispora fastidiosa
TATTCAGACTGTGTTTTTTCTTGGCGCACGCAATCCATTGCCTTACCCGGCGACAGCCGGTTATCCGTAGCGAAAGAAAACCAAGGAGACGCTCGTGGCTATTCCCGCATCGCTGCAAAAGGGTCTGACCCTGCCGATCATTTCGGCGCCCATGTTCCTGGTCTCCGGCCCGGACCTGGTGGTCGAGGCCTGCAATGCGGGCGTCATCGGCACCTTCCCGTCCCTGAACCAGCGCACGACCGAGGGCTATCGGGAGTGGATCCACG
>NZ_JAHHUL010000142.1 GCF_019008365.1 Phosphitispora fastidiosa
AGCCGGCCCATCGTCTCCCAGATTGTCGAGGACAAGCTGATCCCGCCGGCGCGCCTGGCGGAATTCGCCAGCAACGAGTTCGGCACGCCCCTGCTCGACCTGTCCAGCATCGAGCTCGACGGCAACACCATCCGCGAGGTCGGCGAGAAGCTGATCCGCGGCCAGCACGCCCTGCCGCTGTACAAACGCGGCCGCAAGCTCTACTTGGCGGTTTCCGACCCGACCAACCTGCAGGCCCTGGACGAGTTCAAGTTCGCCAGCGGCTT
>NZ_JAHHUL010000143.1 GCF_019008365.1 Phosphitispora fastidiosa
AATGAACGAATTTTTGGGGGAGGAAACAAAACAGCCAGTTTTAGCCAGCCACCGCGTCAGCGGTTTCGTTCAACAACGGGCTAAATGGCTCCGGCTGCGCCTCCGACCCAACTTTCCCCGTCCTCGGCTGTCACGATTTTTGCGGTAAGTGGGGACGAGATGTAGGGGCAAAAATCGCGCCAGCCTGCGGGCGGGAAAAGTTCATTTAGCCCCAATGCGATAGTACGCCAAGCAAAGCTTGGTACTGCTTACAGGGTTAAAGTCC
>NZ_JAHHUL010000144.1 GCF_019008365.1 Phosphitispora fastidiosa
GTCGGAGTCATCGCTACCAACTTCTTACACTTTGCACCTGGAGGAACGAAACGAGTATGGATGAGATCGAAGAGGGTGATGAGGAGATTGAGGAACACTTGGTACAAACGAGAATCGCTCGATGGAGAAGATCAAACATTGTTGAGTGGAGCTGAGGAAGGTTTGAATGGAGAGGATGAAGACCTTGTTGGTGATGATGAACAGTATGGAGGAGATAATGACTTGCCTGTAGGAGGTTTCGAAATGGAGGGATCGACACTCAGCG
>NZ_JAHHUL010000145.1 GCF_019008365.1 Phosphitispora fastidiosa
ATCCGCAAGCTGGAAGCGGCCGGGCTCGTCACCACCGGCAAGGCCGCCAAGGAAAAGACGATCAAGATCACCAACAAGGGCGCCGATGCCTGCACGCGCTACGCCCAGATTCGTGAGCGGCTGTTCGTGGCATCGACGACCAATGCCCGGCCGGCCGAGGATACGCTGTCGGAAATCGCCGCCGTCCTGCGCTTTCTCTCCGGCGCCTACGATCAGGCGGCCCGCGCCGCCACCACACTTTAAGGATAGCTGCGTGACCGATACT
>NZ_JAHHUL010000146.1 GCF_019008365.1 Phosphitispora fastidiosa
CCCCCGCCTGATAGAGAACCGTGGCCAGCGGAATGCCGAAGGTGATCGGCGGCACCAGCAGCGGCAGGAGGAACAGCAGCATGATGAGCTTCTTGCCGGGAAACTCGCGCCGCGCCAGCGCATAGGCCGCCGTGACGCCGAGCAGGCCGGAGAGCGCGACAACCGTGAAGACGATCTGGAACGTCACGATCAGGACGTCGCTGAGCTGGAATTCGGCCCAGGCGGTAAAATACCATTTCGTCGTCCAGCCGGCCGGCAGCCATGT
>NZ_JAHHUL010000147.1 GCF_019008365.1 Phosphitispora fastidiosa
TAGGATTATATCCTTGCTTTTGCTTTATTACCCAAAAGAATATTTTTAACACTATTTTTTATAACTTACAATAAACTCTCAACATCATGACTGGCAAACTACTGATCTTCTCCGCACCCAGTGGCTCAGGAAAAACCACCATCGTAAAACACCTCCTTAAGAAGGATTATCAACTGGATTTTTCCATATCAGCCACCAGCAGAACTCCACGTGGCAATGAAAAACACGGGAAGTCTTCCTGAGTAAGAAAATAGTAATCCTTCCC
>NZ_JAHHUL010000148.1 GCF_019008365.1 Phosphitispora fastidiosa
TTCATCTCGAGCCTGTAGGCGTCGGCGTTCCTAACACAGCTTGTTCGTCCGGTCATCTCGCAAATGCATAGTTCGGCCGAACGGCAATCTCGCGTCGTTTTGGCTTTGACAAATGCGCTGAATTGCGTTTATGGGACCAGAAATCCATTTGATGAGCGCTGGCATAAACGGTTGGACGATGGCATACCGGATGCAGGCGCAGCCAGAAGACGAGGCATAACGTGGTAAATCCAAAACTTGGTACCAAGCGAGTCGACCCTGAAAC
>NZ_JAHHUL010000149.1 GCF_019008365.1 Phosphitispora fastidiosa
GCAGCCAACGCGGATTTCTCCATTGCCGAAGCCGGCGTGCGGCTCGCGCGCGCCAATCGCGTGCCTGACCTGAACGTCGGGCCGTCGATCCGCCGCCTGGAAGCGACCAACGACATGGCGGCGGTGTTCAGCGTGTCGATCCCGATCCCGGTGTTCAACAATGGTCGCGCCGCGATTGCGCAGGCGACCGCGCAGCGGACCCAGGCGGATGCGCAGCGCCGCGTGACCGCGCTCGACATCGAACAGGCGATCACGGACGCGCAGG
>NZ_JAHHUL010000150.1 GCF_019008365.1 Phosphitispora fastidiosa
GATCAGCATCATCAGCAATGCAACCGCGAGCGCGTAGATGACGGCGACCGCGACCGCAGTCGCGCCGCCCTGCCCGGCATCGCGCAGCCGCTTGATGTGGATGACGAGCCAGGCCCAGATCAGCGCTGCCTGCACGGCACAGAACGGCCAGACCCCGCTGCGCGCGATCACCTCGGGAGTGAGGAGGAACTGCGCCGCGACCCCCGCCGCATAGATCGCGAGCAGCGACAGCCAGAACGCCCGGCGGCCGAGCCGCCCGTCGAG
>NZ_JAHHUL010000151.1 GCF_019008365.1 Phosphitispora fastidiosa
GGTTCCTTCGCCCGCTGGCCGTTTTGACGGCATCGAGCGCCCGTACACGCCGGAAGATGTCCTGCGTCTGCGCGGATCGGTGCCGATCACCCACACCCTGGCGGAACGCGGCGCGAACCGCCTGTGGGAGCTGCTGCACACCGAACCCTTCATCAACGCCCTGGGCGCCGTCACCGGCAATCAGGCGATGCAGATGGTCCGTGCGGGCCTGAAGGCCATCTATCTGTCGGGCTGGCAGGTCGCCGCTGACGCCAACACGGCCAG
>NZ_JAHHUL010000152.1 GCF_019008365.1 Phosphitispora fastidiosa
CCGGCCTCGACCTTGCCGACCAGGTCGGCGCCCACATCGGCGGCCTTGGTGAAGATGCCGCCGCCCAGGCGCGCGAAGATCGAGATCAGCGAGGCGCCGAAGGCGAGGGCGGTCAGCGCCTCGATCACCTTGCGGCTGTTGGGCTCGAGGCCGGACGGGCCGACCAGATACCAGAAGATCAGCGCGATCGCGAGCAGGCCCAGGCCCGCCACCAGCATGCCGGTGATCGCGCCGGAGCGGAAGGCGAGGGTCAGGCCGCCCTG
>NZ_JAHHUL010000153.1 GCF_019008365.1 Phosphitispora fastidiosa
TCTATACGAAAGATGAGTGCCTCGTGTCTGAACTAACCCCACCATCCGGCCCAGAAGACGATAAACCAGGCGGAAATTTCGGCATTGAGCCAATTTCCATTATCGAGGAGATGCAAAGCTCCTATCTCTCCTATGCCATGAGCGTGATTGTCAGCCGCGCACTGCCCGACGTGCGTGATGGTCTGAAGCCTGTGCACCGACGCATCCTGCATGCGATGAACGAAATGGGCCTGTCCTGGAACAGATCCTACCGTAAGTCCGC
>NZ_JAHHUL010000154.1 GCF_019008365.1 Phosphitispora fastidiosa
GAACAACACCCCCTGCAAGATCAAATGTCTGTGCAGGAGGTGTCCAGAGTTATTTCATTGCCGGCTAACCGGCATTGTGGTTACAGCAGGCCCGCTGCCGTCATCAGGTCCGTCACCTTCTTGCTGTTCAGCTTCGAAGGTTCGACCTTCGGCGCCTGCAGATCGGCCAGAGGCACCAGAGCGGCATTGGATGCCGCATCCTTGCCAACGGCATATTCGAAGGAATCCCCATCCTTCAAGATTGCCTGGCCAGCCTTGCCGG
>NZ_JAHHUL010000155.1 GCF_019008365.1 Phosphitispora fastidiosa
GACTGCGGCCCATGGCGACATCCACCAGCAAGGGCGCTGCTTCTGTCCATGCCTGCGGCTTGTTGCTGGTTCTCGCCTGTCTGCTCTTCTCATCACCTCACTCATTATGAATATAATCCATATACGAAAAAGACGCCTGCAACCGTGATTCCAGCGCAATCGTTGAAAAAAACCTGAAATCTTGGGGCAATCGCCGCACGGCGTCAGACGATAAGGGGGCATGCCTATCCGTCCGCTTGTCAACGCGCCGGAACAATCACGT
>NZ_JAHHUL010000156.1 GCF_019008365.1 Phosphitispora fastidiosa
GGGGTCTTGTTCTTGTTTGAAATTAAGATCCGCGCTCCGATGGGAGGAACCTCATCGTCAGCCGTGCGTCAACCTCGCCGAGGTTGTGCCAGCTAAGGCTGTGTGCTCGACATGAAGCGATGGACCAGGTTAGGTACGTCCAGCGCATCCGACGCCGGACTGGGGTTGTTGATCTCTATTTTCGCAAAAGGGGACACCGCGAAGGGCCTCTGCGGTCGCGGGATGGGTCTTTGGAGTTGAAGGCCGAGGTTGACGCCATTC
>NZ_JAHHUL010000157.1 GCF_019008365.1 Phosphitispora fastidiosa
GTCTTCTTCCAGGATGGTGAAATTGTCGCTCTCGCGCACGATGCGCACGCCGACGCTGGAGCCCTCATCCACGGGCTTCACGACATAGGGCGGGGCGATGACATGGCCCGACAGGACCTGTTCCTTGCTGGCAATGACGCCTTCGGCCACCGGCATGCCCACGGCGGCCAGGATGCGCTTGGTCATCACCTTGTCCATGGCGATGGCGGACGTCATCACGCCGGAATGGGTGTAGGGCACGCCTAGATATTCCAGCACGCC
>NZ_JAHHUL010000158.1 GCF_019008365.1 Phosphitispora fastidiosa
CGTGGACTTTTGCCCGGTCGATTTCGTTGGGAACCATAACCTCGATGCCGAATGCATCGCGCATATAGTCAGCGTAAAATCCGTGTTCCATGGTGTAGCGCGTCGCCAGCAGCAGCGGGCGTTGCTTGCCGGCGGCGGCAAGCACCCGGCCGGTTTCCTGCCGGATGTCGATCAGCGGAATGCTGACGGCACCTGCTACCTCGTTGGCAACAAGGTGCATCGTGTTGGTGCAGATGAGAACGCAGTCGGCGCCGGCCGCT
>NZ_JAHHUL010000159.1 GCF_019008365.1 Phosphitispora fastidiosa
TGACGCGTTACCGGGCTGAGGACTTTGCCGAGATGCAGCATCTCGAGGGGGTCTCACCCGCCTGGCCGTTTGCCTATGGCGAGCTGGAGCCGTGGTACGGCAAGGCGGAGGCGCTCTATCAGGTGCGCGGAAGCCAAGGCGAAGATCCGACGGAACCGCATCATTCGGCGCCCTACGGCTTTCCGCCCGTGCCCGACGAGGAACCCATCGGTATCCTGCGCAGGCGGCTGCGTGTTGCCGGTGTCCATCCGTTTTCCCTG
>NZ_JAHHUL010000160.1 GCF_019008365.1 Phosphitispora fastidiosa
GCAATATCGTCCTGGTGAATTCGCAAGCCGAGAGGCTCTTCGGCTACCGGCGTTCCGAACTGCTGGGAGAGACATTAGAGAGGTTGATACCCGAGCGCTTCCGGGAAAGCCATCCGGAACGCCGCGCCAGTTATTTCACGAATCCCACCGTTCGGCCGATGGGCGGAGGAATCGATCTGTTCGCGCTGCGGAAAGATGGGTCCGAGGTTGCCGTTGAAGTGAACCTGGCTCCGCTTGAAACCCAGGAAGGCCAACTGGT
>NZ_JAHHUL010000161.1 GCF_019008365.1 Phosphitispora fastidiosa
GACAGAGCAGATGCTCTTATAGATACTGTTTTACAAAGACCGCTTTCTCAACCTTTTATCTCTATTTATACTAATACCAATTCTAACGACTGGTATTAAGGTCCTTAATTAAATGCAAAGTAGCACCAATATACGCTTAGTTAATCTACCTATCTTATTCGATGCATTACACATTGATACCTTGCCCGCACTGCGTCTGTGGCAAACAAGCATCGACACGTGCAATTTTTGCCTGTATGTCAGCGGGCAAGGTATCAAT
>NZ_JAHHUL010000162.1 GCF_019008365.1 Phosphitispora fastidiosa
GCAAATTATAAAATTATTATATATATTATTCAATATATGGTAAGGTTGACGCGGATTATCGTATTAAATAACATACTCCACTGCTATTGGTTGTAACCGTCTATTGTATTGGTTTTCATTCTTGCGAACATACTCTGGTGGCGGAATACTTTTAAGCTTTCACTTCTATATGGTAATTTATATTTATTACTCATTAGTGTACTCATAGTTTACTGCTATAATTACTTGGGTATCGAATCCATATTACTACTATAGCCTT
>NZ_JAHHUL010000163.1 GCF_019008365.1 Phosphitispora fastidiosa
TTCTCGAACGACAGCCGCTCCCCGCAGACCCCGACCGAGTAGACCTGCCGGCTGCCGGCGGGCTCGGTGCGGTGCAGGTAGTCCTCCAGCAGGCGGACCATCTCCGGCATGCTGTTGACCCAGTAGTCCATGTCGTAGCGCGCCGCGGCGCCCTGCGTGCCGCCGACGAGGGTGTTGTAGAAGACGTATTCGTAAGGGTGCAGGCGGATCAGAATGCTGCCGTACCAGACATAGAGCATGGCCACGGCGGCGACCACG
>NZ_JAHHUL010000164.1 GCF_019008365.1 Phosphitispora fastidiosa
GGAAGCCTTTGCCGCCATCTTCGGCCGCAACACGCCATCGGAGGCGGGCAAGGGCGCACCGCAGCTGGCGGGTGAAGATCTCGATGTGCGGGTGAAAGCCGGGCCGGTCAGCCATGGCGGGCTGGTGGCAGAATCGCTCGATACCGGCTTTCGTCTGCGCGACGGCGTCTTCGATATCGACCGCCTGACCGTGGGCAATGTGTCCGGGGCGACCATTACCGCAACCGGCAAGATCGCGCCGTTCAAGGCCGAGCCTTC
>NZ_JAHHUL010000165.1 GCF_019008365.1 Phosphitispora fastidiosa
CGATGATCCGCAACGCCGGCATCGAGCCGCACGTGGTCGAGTACCTCAAGACCCCGCCGAACAGGACGCTCATCGGGCAGATGCTCGCACGCGCCGGCATCACGGTGCGGGACGCACTGCGCGAGAAGGGCACGCCCTTCGCCGAGCTCGGCCTCGGGGACCCTGCGCTCGCCGACGAGCAGCTTCTAGACGCCGTCGAGGCCCACCCGGTCCTGCTGAACCGGCCGCTCGTGGTCAGCCCGAAGGGGGTGCGCCTGT
>NZ_JAHHUL010000166.1 GCF_019008365.1 Phosphitispora fastidiosa
CTGGGAGAGTAGGACGTTGCCGGATTTTAATATGAAGAACCACTTGTGAGAGCAAGTGGTTCTTCTGTATGAATAGCCGGCGGGCAACGTCTCCGCCGGCAGCGGCTCCCGCATGGCGGGTTTACCCCAAGGGTACCGCCATCTCTAAGCACTAAAGTGCTAAGAGATGCCATGGCCAGCCCGGCCGGACGACAGACACCGCCTTCCGGAACACATCCACCCTTAACAAAAACCTGATTTTGTCAACAGGTTAAGCC
>NZ_JAHHUL010000167.1 GCF_019008365.1 Phosphitispora fastidiosa
TTTTCATCGTAGTTATCGGTATTATCTACAGTAGTTTGACCTTTGATGTAAACACTGTTCTCGCTATCCCAAAGATATTCCGCTTTCGCTCCCAAGAGCGTGCCTGTGCCAGACTCCTTTTCTTGGTTTAGCTCTTTAATTTGTTTACCAGCAACAGATAGCTTGAAGTTGTCAGTGATTAGGAACTGTGTTTCGGCTTCTATTTGTTCACTGTCAGTTTCTAATCTGCCATCCACTTCTTTTACTTCGATGGAAGA
>NZ_JAHHUL010000168.1 GCF_019008365.1 Phosphitispora fastidiosa
TGGATAAAACAATCCGGGGTTGGTATTTATTGTAATGACAAGTGCCTCTTCTCTTTCCGTTGCAGGAAAGACCATTGCGGTAACAGGCGGGTCCTCAGGTCTGGGGCTCAGGATGGTTCACGTGCTTGCCGCGCATGGCGCGAATGTTGTCTCCATTTCGCGCACACCCGCGCCGGACAATGAGCACAGCCCCAATATTCTCAATATTATTGCCGATGTGACGGTTGCCGACGATATCGAGCGCGCGTTTGACGAG
>NZ_JAHHUL010000169.1 GCF_019008365.1 Phosphitispora fastidiosa
TGTGACGAATGCCATTCGCGGCCGTGCCGATGGTTTGTCGCGCAGTGCCACCAACCACCTCGTGGCGGCCCTCGAGGCGGACAAGCCGGCAGCGGTGCGGACCGAGCTGGATCGCTTGGGGCCCGATGCGATGCTCGCCGACGCGGGGCCGGCCTTCCTGGGCAAGGCCCAAGGTGCGTCGCTGAACTCCGACGAGGGCCGGAATGTCCTCTTCAATGCGTTGAAGGCGCGAGATCAGGGCACCAATCGCCGGAT
>NZ_JAHHUL010000170.1 GCF_019008365.1 Phosphitispora fastidiosa
GTCGTCGAGGATGACGAAGAATTCATCGCCCCCCACACGGGCGACGGTATCCACGACGCGCAGCGTGCGTTGCAGGCGCCGGCTCACCTCCACCAGGAGCTGGTCGCCGACCGCGTGACCGAGCGTATCGTTCACGAGCTTGAGCCGGTCGAGGTCCACGACCATGAAGGCAAAGCGCCTGCCCGCGCGGCGCCCCTGGGCAATGCAGTGCTCCAGGCGATCGAAGAAGAGTTCCCGGTTGGGCAGGCCCGTCAG
>NZ_JAHHUL010000171.1 GCF_019008365.1 Phosphitispora fastidiosa
CGCGCACCGCGCGTATCTTGGTCTGAAACGCGGCTTGCTCTGCGAGCTGCCCGCGCATCGTTATTGCCTTGCGTGGGTCAACCTTGTCGGGATAACCCGGTATCGACTGGTGCATCGGCGAAATCCCCGCGGCAAGCGCCTTGATCGGCTCCTTGATCGCGGCCTGCATCGCGGCGGCGGTTTCTGGCGTGATCTCCCCTTCCGGGAGCGGGTAGCGAACGGTCCGCAACTGCACGACATCGAACAACTGCTTG
>NZ_JAHHUL010000172.1 GCF_019008365.1 Phosphitispora fastidiosa
GGACTGGAAGGTCGACAAGAAATGGCCGGATTACCGGGCCCACTGCGACCGGCTGTTCTTTGCCACCCATCCCGGCGTTCCCGCCGATATTTTCCCGCAGGACTGCGGATTTATCCTGTCGGATGGCTATGGCGCGGAAATCCTGCGCGAAGCGCCCGAGCACAAATTGTCCGGGGCAACGCGCAAGGCGATGACACTGCGCTTTGCGCGGGTGAGCGCGGCGCGGATGACACTGGCCGAATTGTCCGGAATTC
>NZ_JAHHUL010000173.1 GCF_019008365.1 Phosphitispora fastidiosa
CTGCGGATGCCGCAGCGGCCTTTGCCAGCGACAAGATCGATGCCTGGGCGGTCTGGGATCCGTTCTTTGCCATTGCCGAGACCCGCTATCAGCCGCGTATTCTCGCACGCTCCAGCGACGTGCTCGACGTCAATACCTATTTTCTGGCCAATCGCGATTTTGCAGCGGCACATCCCGATGTCGTGACCACGACCGTTGCCGCCCTGAAGGAAGCTGCTGCATGGGCCGAGGCGAACAAGGACAAAGTGGCAGCG
>NZ_JAHHUL010000174.1 GCF_019008365.1 Phosphitispora fastidiosa
TGCGCGGTTCCTCGCCCAGAAAGGCCACCAGCTCGCGATTGTCGAGCCGCACCGGATGGTCCCAGAAGGGGCGCATCTCGATCAGCTCGCGCAGGGTCGGGTTGAACGGCGCGGCGAGCGGCAGCAGCGCCCAGGGCAGGCGGGCCTGCTTCGCCCCGCGCCCCGCCGCCGCCGCGATCGCCGCCGGGAAGGCGCTGCCGTCCGGGTCCCAGTGACCGGCGAAATGAAAGCGGGCGAAGCGTGGCAGTTCCTCC
>NZ_JAHHUL010000175.1 GCF_019008365.1 Phosphitispora fastidiosa
TTTCACTTGGGTCGGGCCGCAACACGAGTCGCCGGTTGCATCGGACTTCAAGGTGGTTTACCGAAGTTCTGCGGGCAGCGAAAGACGTGGCCCCACTATTGAAATGGAGATGTCGTTGTTGCAGCGGATTTTCAAGGCCGATCGTTCCCGGGAATATCTTCTCGCCGGAACTCTGTTTTTTGTCGTAGGGCTTGCCGGCTGTAATACCGCCAACCTCAATCCATCTGAAACATTGTCGGAAGGCTATATTCTCG
>NZ_JAHHUL010000176.1 GCF_019008365.1 Phosphitispora fastidiosa
CCGGCCTTTTCTGTAGCGGTCAACTCAGGTTGAATTCCTTGAAGAAGTCATTGCCCTTGTCATCGATAACGATGAAAGCCGGGAAATCTTCGACTTCAATGCGCCAGATGGCCTCCATGCCAAGTTCCGGGTACTCGACGACTTCCACCTTTTTGATGCAGTCTTGCGCAAGACGTGCGGCCGGCCCGCCGATGGAGCCGAGATAGAAGCCCCCGTGCTGGCCGCAGGCTTCGCGCACCTGGCGCGAACGGTTG
>NZ_JAHHUL010000177.1 GCF_019008365.1 Phosphitispora fastidiosa
AAAATCCAGGAGAGGGGAGGATTTCGACCTGCAAATCCCCTCTCTTGCGATTTTTGCTGTTGGTGAGAATGAGTGACGGTGCGTGGTGCAATCCTCCACCTCCCTCATGGTGAGCTTGTCGAACCACGCACCACACAGCACGAACCATGCAGAAGGACAGTACCAGCTCTCAGGTGTTGACGCCCAGTTCCGCCAGCCGTTCGATGCAGGCTTCTTCAACCTGATCGAGTTCGGCCAGGGTTTCCTCGATGTCA
>NZ_JAHHUL010000178.1 GCF_019008365.1 Phosphitispora fastidiosa
TGATAAACGCCGATTCTCCTGCCGGTCAAAGCATCCGGGCTCAGAACGGAGATGCTTCGCCTGATGTAATCTTGCAGCGCATCCGGCACGATTGCCGCCTGTCCGTCGGAGTCTGCCGGCGCTTTTGTCTCCAGGACGAGGACGGACAGGATGCCGGCTTCATCGGCCTTGTCGATCTCGCCGTCGGGCCGGTAGAACTTCAGGCCATTCCGGTCGGCGGGAATATGGCTGCCCGTGACCATGATGGCCGGTG
>NZ_JAHHUL010000179.1 GCF_019008365.1 Phosphitispora fastidiosa
TACTGTTTTTCGAACCCGCCGATGGAATCCACCCCGGCGACGCCATTCACCGTCCGCAGCTGCGGCGCGATGATCCAGTCCTGGACGGTCCTCAGATAGGCCGCGCGGGAGACGTCGTCAGTCAGCCGGTCGCCCTCGGGCGTCAGGAACGACCCATCGGATTGCCAACCCGGCTGACCGTTGCGCACAGTCGCGCCGCGACCGCCCGGGTTCTCGTAGTCGATGGCGTACATAAAGACTTCGCCCAGACCC
>NZ_JAHHUL010000180.1 GCF_019008365.1 Phosphitispora fastidiosa
TTTCAGCTCGACCTCCTTGGCCGGGTTCTGCTCCTGGACCTTGATCGCGATGGCGCTGTTCTCGGCGAAGGTGTCGGCCTGTCCTGCGAGGAATGCCGCGAGCGCCGCCGGCGTATCCTCGAAGCGCACCAGCTTCACCTTCGGCGCGTTGTCGGTGAGCCAGACGTCGAGCGTCGTGCCCTTGGCCACCGCGACAGTGTGCCCCTCCAGATTGTCGGGCTTCTTGCCGGTGGCGGCCGGAATCGATTTGGG
>NZ_JAHHUL010000181.1 GCF_019008365.1 Phosphitispora fastidiosa
TTATGGCCTGAGGCTTACTGAGGCGTCCTTATTGCGTGGGGGCCTTGTCGGAGACGATCTCGGCGCGCCAGGCGGTCGTGGGCTTCAGGTATTCATTGGCCAGGCGTTGCAGATCGGCGGCGGTGACCGCCTCGACCGTGGCGATCTGGCTGCGGGTCTGGTCCAGTGACGCGGGATTGGACTGGGCCTCGGACAGCTGGATCAGCCAGTAGGTGTTGTCGGCCATGCTGCGGCGCAGACGTTCGACCGCTG
>NZ_JAHHUL010000182.1 GCF_019008365.1 Phosphitispora fastidiosa
GAGATAATCGAGCCGGGCGCAATCCGGCGGCAGCGGCGGCGTGGTCGCTTCGATCTCGTCCTCGAGCAAGGCCTGCTCGTCGAGCGTGTCGACAAGTTTCATGGTAGAAACGCGGTGTTGCGCCTCAACGAGACGCCAGCAGGCGCCGTGCCGGTCGCGCGCCTCAGATCGGAGCGCGTCGGGCGTCCAGATAGGCAAGTACATGGGCGAGACCGTCAATGGTTTTGATGCGGTTGAGCGGCTTGCCCCCCA
>NZ_JAHHUL010000183.1 GCF_019008365.1 Phosphitispora fastidiosa
TGGCCCGCATACATGACGATGACCCGGTCGCAGAACGACGAGACCAGCCGCAGATCGTGCGAAATGAAGATCAGCCCCATGCCGCGATCGCGCACCAGATTGTCGAGGATGGCGAGAACATCCAGCTGGACAGTCACGTCGAGCGCCGAGGTCGGTTCATCGGCGATCAGCAGTTCCGGGCCGGTGATCAACATCATGGCAATCATGGCGCGCTGCCCCATGCCGCCCGAAACCTCGTGCGGATGGAGGTC
>NZ_JAHHUL010000184.1 GCF_019008365.1 Phosphitispora fastidiosa
GGTAGCCGCGAAGCGGCTACCCCCCGTCCACATCGCGCTTCAGCCTGATTTGCTTACGCAAATCAGTACCCCTCATCCGCCCCGCTCCGCGGGGCACCTTCTCCCGCAAGGGGAGAAGGCGCGCGCTCCGCCACTTGTGTGAATCCCATAGCCCGCATGCGGGGAGAGGTGAGGTGAGGGGCCAGTCGGCCAAGCGAAACCGTCGTCCTGGCTCGCGTGGGCGGCAAGATGCGTGCCTTGTGACCGGCCCC
>NZ_JAHHUL010000185.1 GCF_019008365.1 Phosphitispora fastidiosa
TCGTCCCAGCGCCCCAGCTTAACGTTGGCGCCGGCGATCAGGTTGTAGCCCTTGACGATGGCGGTATTGAACGGCGGTGCAAGTGTCGGGTGCAGGGACGAGTACCTGGCGATGCGCAGCGGCATCCTGCGGCTGAACGAGACCTACCGCCGTCTGCTGTCGAACGATCTGGGCGCCATCGCCGGCTTCCTGTTCGACGTCGGCTCGGGGCGCTTCGCGCCACCGCCGCGGGATGCCGACACAGAAGCCC
>NZ_JAHHUL010000186.1 GCF_019008365.1 Phosphitispora fastidiosa
CCGCCCCGGCCCAGTTGCCCAGGCGCGCGCGCAGCCGCAGCAGGGCCTGGCCATGGATCTGGCAGATGCGGCTTTCACTGACGTCGAGCACCTCGCCGATTTCGCGCAGATTGAGCTCGTCGTCGTAGTACAGCGACAGGACCTGCTTTTCGCGCGGCGGCAGCGACTCGATGGCCCGCGCCAGTTCGCCCAGGAATTCGCCGCGCTCGATATCGCTCTGCGGATCGCCGCCTTCCGCGGCGCACTCCAT
>NZ_JAHHUL010000187.1 GCF_019008365.1 Phosphitispora fastidiosa
TATGCCCGCCAGGACCGCAAGCCCGGTCCGCGCACCCCGATCTCCGCCAAGCTGGTTGCCAATCTGATCACCGAAGCCGGTGCAAACCGCGTGCTGACGCTCGATCTGCACGCCGGCCAGATCCAGGGCTTCTTCGATATCCCGACCGACAACCTCTATGCCGTTCCGGTCATCGCCCGCGATGTCCGCGCTCATTACGGCACATCGAATGTCATGGTCGTCTCGCCCGACGTCGGCGGTGTGGTTCGT
>NZ_JAHHUL010000188.1 GCF_019008365.1 Phosphitispora fastidiosa
CCCGATGATGACCACCTCGTCCGCGCCGCTCTCCCGCAGCTTCTCGGTCAGATGGTCGGCAAAAGCCTTGCGCCGTTCCAGCAAAGCCGGACTGCGGCGGTAAATCCGGTCTGACGCCGCCGCCCAGTCATCCAAGAGGTAGGAAAGGAACACCTTTTCCCCCGGCCAGCGGATCAGGAGGCGGGCGATGCCGAGCGCAAGGGGAATGGTCCAAAACATGTGGTAGGCGCTGAAACCGCCAAACAATGG
>NZ_JAHHUL010000189.1 GCF_019008365.1 Phosphitispora fastidiosa
CTTTTCCCCGGGTCCAACCCGCCTCATACCATAATAACAGTCATGCTCGAGCTGCGACCAGAACTCTTCCGCGAGTGCTTCAACAGGCGGCACTTCGTGTTGAATCACAGCCTCGCTTCCGAGCCGTTGTTCGATCTGCCGCGGCTGATCGAGCTGGCCCGCGACACCGCCACTCAGCGGCCTTCCGACCTCTACTATGACGCCGGAGTCACTGACATCAATCAGCGCTGGAGAGGTGCCCCAGCGCT
>NZ_JAHHUL010000190.1 GCF_019008365.1 Phosphitispora fastidiosa
CTCGAGCAGCCGAAATCTGGCGACGTCCGCCCCGATATCGACCGAAAGCAACGACTTGCAAACCAGGTCCGCCAGAATCGACGCCGTGTCGCCTTGCTCCGCCACGGGAACCACCGCGACCGCAGCGTCGAGCGTGAAACTTCCCGCGAAGATACCGAGACAGCGGAGAACATAGCGCTCCCGCTCGCTCAGCAGCTGATAGCTCCATTCGAGTGCGGCCGCGATGGTGCGGTGACGCGCTGGCGTG
>NZ_JAHHUL010000191.1 GCF_019008365.1 Phosphitispora fastidiosa
CGTCGGCGCCGCCATCGGGCTGCTCACTGGGGGCCCCATAGGCGCGGCCGTGGGCGTGCTACTGGGCCATCAGTTCGACGAATTCACCGGCTCGCAGGATGAGCCCCGCCTGCGCAGCGATCCCGACTCCCTGGCTGTCGGTGAGCACTTCTTCCGGTCCGCGTTCCGCGTCATGGGGCATGTTGCCAAGGCGGATGGGCGGGTGAGCGAGCAGGAGATCGCCGCGGCGCGCGCCGTGATGGCCGAT
>NZ_JAHHUL010000192.1 GCF_019008365.1 Phosphitispora fastidiosa
GAAAAGACCGATCCGGCGCTTTTCCGCATGATGGGCGAGGCCGGGCTTCTCGGCGTCACCCTGCCGGAAGAATACGGCACCGCCGGTGCGTCCTATGTCGCCTATGGTCTGGTTGCACGTGAAGTCGAGCGTGTCGACAGCGGCTATCGCTCGATGATGAGCGTGCAGTCCTCGCTGGTCATGTATCCCATCTATGCCTATGGCTCGGAAGAACAGCGCAAGAAATATCTGCCGAAGCTGGCTTCGG
>NZ_JAHHUL010000193.1 GCF_019008365.1 Phosphitispora fastidiosa
TTTCATCATTGATTCAATGATGAAATCTTCCGCCAGTTCTATGGCCGCTTCTCCGATGTGAAAGACGTGCAGAAGGTTGAATTTGCCAGCGTCAAGCAATCGGTCATCGACGGGGTCAACGCCAAATTCCCCGAACCGCTGGTGCGCGATCTCCTGGTCGAGCAGTTCAACTACATCACCGCCAAGGAAATCCGCGACCAGAACACCAAGGGCCTGCAGCGGCAGGCACCCGCGGCGCCCTGATCC
>NZ_JAHHUL010000194.1 GCF_019008365.1 Phosphitispora fastidiosa
GGGCCAGCACTTCGCCATCGGTGCGCTTGCTGCGCACGTAGCCGCCGGGTCCGTAGAAGCGGCCGCACACCGCCCTGGGATTGACCACCACCGAGGGCGCCCCGGCTGCCTGCAGGTTCTGGCTGAGCGTGGTCAGCCCGGCCAGCACCGGCGCCAACCCCGGGTTGGTGAACAGGCTCGAGCAAGGCCCGCCGAGCACGCCGTTGGCGACCGGCAGGTCGGTGCCCACGCGCCCCACCTGGGCGC
>NZ_JAHHUL010000195.1 GCF_019008365.1 Phosphitispora fastidiosa
GCGCGAAAATCTCGGCGACCGTGCCCAAGAAGATCAGTTCCTTGTCATGCAGCGAGCCGTCAGCCTTGGCGATGTGGAAAAGGCCGTCGAGAATATCTTCGAGCATCTTGCAGTTCGGCTTGCCGGTACCGCACAGGGAGGCCAGTTGCGCCGCATAGGTCTCGTAACCCGCCACATCCTGCTTGGCGAGATTGTAAAGCCGGGTCACCTGATCCTGGTAGCGCGGCGGAACATGGAAGATCTCGT
>NZ_JAHHUL010000196.1 GCF_019008365.1 Phosphitispora fastidiosa
ACCAGGGCCTCAAATATAGCCAGTGATTTTTCGTAATATTCCAGGGCCTTCGCGCCGTTACCCTGGCTTTTGTGATAGTCTCCCAGCTTGTTACAGCTTACAGACAGACCCTGCCTGTAATCCACACTGTCAGGGTCCAGCTCTACCAGGGCCTCATCAATAGCCAGAGATTTTTCGTAATATTCCAGGGCCTTCGCGCCGTTACCCTGGCTTTTGTGATAATCTCCCAGTTTGTTATAGCTTAC
>NZ_JAHHUL010000197.1 GCF_019008365.1 Phosphitispora fastidiosa
CGGTCCTTCCAGCTTTCGATCCCCGCAGCGCGCAGAGCCTCCGCTTCATCCGGCTTTGTGCTCCAGAAGAATGCCGCCATGTCATCGCCGCCCACCTCGGTCCTGCCAATCGGCAGAACGCCGATCATCACGCCAGCCCTACGGTAGCGCTGCAGCAGCGAGCGCGTGTCAAACCCCTCCCCGTGCCATTTCAGCGATGTCCAGAAGGCGCCGTATGTCAGTGGCACCGGTTCGCAGGGATGGAT
>NZ_JAHHUL010000198.1 GCF_019008365.1 Phosphitispora fastidiosa
GTGCAACCTTGGCGCTAGGATCAAGTTCCGTCGCCTCGGCAGCAATCAGTTCGAACGCGTAGGTCAGGAGGCTGTCACCCGCAAGGATGGCGGCCGCCTCGTCGAACTTGCGATGCACCGTCGGCTGGCCGCGGCGCATATCGTCATTGTCCATGGCCGGAAGATCGTCATGCACGAGCGAATAGCTGTGGATGCATTCCAGCGCCGCCGCTACCCGCAAAGCCGCGGGGGTGTCGGCACCGAAG
>NZ_JAHHUL010000199.1 GCF_019008365.1 Phosphitispora fastidiosa
GGCCGCCTGAGCCCCGTACACATTCAAACAAAAACGCCCCGGACCTTCGTCGGGGGCGTTTTCGTTTCGGATCACTGCGCCGCGAGCGGCGGTGCCTCGACCTCGATCAGGGCGCCGCAGCGGCGCGCGCCATGCTCCAGCACGGCGGACACCAGCGCATCGATGTCGGTCTCGCTGGTACGGTGGTTGACGATAGCGGCCCGGATCGCGAATTTGCTGTCAATCGTCGTGCTCGACGGCGCCG
>NZ_JAHHUL010000200.1 GCF_019008365.1 Phosphitispora fastidiosa
GTCGGACAGCAGCAGCTCGGAGATCGCCTTCTGCGTGCCATAGCTGGTGAGCGGCGTGGTGAAGAATTCGTCGCCGATCTTGTCGGGAAAGGGCGTGCCGAACACGGCGATGGAGGAGGCGAAGACCACACGCGGACGATAAGGTGCCTTGGCGCTTTCCAGCCGGATCGCTTCAAACAGGAACCGTGTGCCGTCGAGATTGACCTTGTAGCCTTTTTCGAAATCCGCTTCCGCTTCCCCCGTC
>NZ_JAHHUL010000201.1 GCF_019008365.1 Phosphitispora fastidiosa
TTTTGAGGTCGATGGGGGTCGCGGCGGCACTTTTCGCTGGCGCACTCATCGCAAATTCCGCCTCCGCAGCTGAAGCTTTCATGCAGACCGGCGGTCTGACATCCCAGCCGATCGGCCATTACGAATTCTGCAAGCGCCTGCCGGATGAGTGCTCGATCCGCAGCCGCAATGTTGCGCCGGCCAAGATGACGCGTGATTTCTGGGAGCTGATCGTCAACGTCAACAGCCACGTGAACCAGACGGT
>NZ_JAHHUL010000202.1 GCF_019008365.1 Phosphitispora fastidiosa
GTCCGCGGCCAGCATCCTGCTGGCGGTTGGAACTATGTCATCGACACCAAGGGCGAAGAGTCGCTGAAGCAGTGGTACGCAACCATCGCCGCCAACGCCTGGCGTCTGGAGGAATATCACCACTATTACGGCAACGCCACATTCGATGACGCCGGCACATCTGAGGCCTCGCAACTGCTGCTGCGGGTCTATCTAGAGAAAAAAGACCGCAAATATCTGGCGCCGCTGAACAAGGCGATCAGC
>NZ_JAHHUL010000203.1 GCF_019008365.1 Phosphitispora fastidiosa
CGCCTGCCGCCCGTTCGACGCCGCCGCCGACGGCTTCGTCCTCGGCGAGGGCGTGGGGGTGGTGGTGCTCAAGCGCCTGGAGGACGCGCTGCGCGACGGCGACCGGGTGTACGCCATCATCCGCGGCGCGGGCATCAACAACGACGGCAAGAGCGAGGGGCCGATGACCCCGCGCCTCGAGGGCCAGGTGGCGGCGCTGGCCCAGGCCTACGCCGACGCCGGGGTGGCCCCCGACACCATCG
>NZ_JAHHUL010000204.1 GCF_019008365.1 Phosphitispora fastidiosa
CGAGTGGCGCAAAACCAGCAGCGTGAGCCGCGAGGCGGCGATCCAGCGCGTGCGCAGCGCGATGGACAGCCGCACGCCCTGGCCCGAGCTGCAGGGCAAACGCGACATTGCCGCCCTGTCGCTGGCACTGAGCCCCGAGTTCAAAGGCGACCGCGTCGCCGCCTTTATTTACGCCAGTGCCGACATGCTGGTCGTCGCGCACGACGGCAAAACGGCCTTCTACCTGGTCGATGGCCTGGAT
>NZ_JAHHUL010000205.1 GCF_019008365.1 Phosphitispora fastidiosa
GTGCTGCCGCGCCAGCGCCAGGACGCTGCGATAGCAGGCGCCCAGCAGCGCGGGCTCGCCGTGATCGCCGCCGCGCCACACCGGGCCGACGGTGTGAATCACCCAAGGCGCCTTCAGCCCGTGACCGGAAGTGATGCGCGCTTCGCCGGTGGGGCAGCGCACGCCGGGACGGACCTGCGGCAGAGCGCGGCATTCTGCCAGCAGGCCGGGACCGGCAGCGCGGTGAATGGCGCCGTCGACG
>NZ_JAHHUL010000206.1 GCF_019008365.1 Phosphitispora fastidiosa
TGCAGGGGAAGAAGCCATATTGGGCAACGAGAAATCCAATTTCAAATCTCATTGTTTCCTGACACCAGGATGTCAGCAGCGGGCCTATATTGTTTCTGTTCAATCAAAGGCGGATCGATGAGTGCGGCGGGATATCGACTGGGACTGGTGTTTGTTACGGGTTCTGCGGTGGCTTGGAGCACGGCAGGATTTTTCACACGGCTTATTCAACTGGATAGCTGGACGATGCTGGCGTGGCGCG
>NZ_JAHHUL010000207.1 GCF_019008365.1 Phosphitispora fastidiosa
CATCGCCCGCTCAATCGACCTCTTGAAGCCCGGCGGGCTGGCAGCCTTCTTGACGAGCAGCGGCACCATGGACAAGGCAGACGCGACGGCGCGCACGCATATCGCAAAATCGGCCAATCTCGTCGCCGCCATCCGACTGCCCGAGGGCAGCTTCCGCCGTGACGCCGGTACGGACACCGTCGTCGACATCCTCTTCTTCCGCAAGCGCAAGATCGCCGAGGCGCAGGACGACGTTTCGTG
>NZ_JAHHUL010000208.1 GCF_019008365.1 Phosphitispora fastidiosa
ATTAAATTATCATTATACTCAGTAAGATTAATTATATCTCCCCTATTCTCTTTAACATCAAGAAAGTCTTCTGATAAGTATCTTCTAAAGGATCTACTACCTCCAGTACCAGGATCTCCAGAAGATCTAATAATTCTGTTATAATGTTCATTATCAGCTAAATCAAATGGATCCCAGGGAAATGCAGTCTTTATTGTATTTAATTTTGCGTATTCTTCATTCCATTCTGGATAATTATCT
>NZ_JAHHUL010000209.1 GCF_019008365.1 Phosphitispora fastidiosa
CGCCACCGGCAGCAATGACGTGGTGGTTGAAAACGCCTTCGTGCCGGAACATCGCACCCACAAGTCGGCCGACGGCTTCGCCGGCACCAGCCCGGGCCTGACGCTGCACCGCGCGCCGCTGTACCGCCTGCCGTTTGGCCAGATTTTCGTGCGGGCCGTGTCCTCGTCCGCCATCGGCGCCTTGCAGGGGGCCCTCGATGCCTTCCTCGACTTCGCCTCGGTGCGGGTCGGCGACATGGG
>NZ_JAHHUL010000210.1 GCF_019008365.1 Phosphitispora fastidiosa
GCAGGTTGGTCTGGCAGTCCAGGAGTTTGTCGATCGTCAATGTCAGTGCCGGGCTGAGCAGGATATGGCTGCTCTCGCTGGTCGCGACTCCCGGCCGGAAGACACCTTCCCGGACGCCCTTTTCAATGAGGTTCTGAAACATGGTCAGCATGGGCAGGACAAACTCATTGTAGTGAGCCGCTGTCAGCTCGGGAAAGCTCCGACCGTCGGAAATCAGAAAACGCAGGATTTCCCGCGAG
>NZ_JAHHUL010000211.1 GCF_019008365.1 Phosphitispora fastidiosa
CGGCAATGATAATATAGAAATGATCAAAACTCAATTAGAGAACAAGATTTGTAATAGTGTTAAGACGGTTCCTTATAATGAAAGCTATCTAAAAACCTTCAAAAAAATACTAAAAGGTTTAGAGACTAAAAAAGAACATTACATTTGGATATGTAGTACAGTTTGCGATTATGAAAATTTCGATTTTGGTTATATATGTGACCCGTTCGCTAAAGAAAATTTGCATGTGTTTCCTAGCG
>NZ_JAHHUL010000212.1 GCF_019008365.1 Phosphitispora fastidiosa
GCTCGCCGATGCGATCCTTTCCGGCGGGGAATGGATTTCCTCGGTGGAGCTCGAGAATGCGGTGATGGAACTGCCGGAGGTCGCCGAGGCGGCGTGCATCGGCGTGCCGGTCGATGATGGTGAGGTAGCCGTCGTCGGAGACGTGGGCGATGTCCCCGGTGCGGAACCAGCCGTCGTCGAAGCTCTTGTCTTGTTCCGGGTCGGCGTTGAGATAGCTGCCGGTCACGTAGGGGCCCG
>NZ_JAHHUL010000213.1 GCF_019008365.1 Phosphitispora fastidiosa
GGCGCGAGCACGACGCGCGGCAGGGCATTGGCCGCCTTGACATAAGGATCGAACACCGCAGCGAGCAAGGGCTTGCGGGCAAACCAGAACCCGATGATGACCCCGCCGAGCGAACCGATGATGAAGGCAAGCGCCGCCTCGGTCAGCGTGATGCCGAGGTGATACCAGATCGATCCTTCCGTGAACCACTGAACCATGCGCTTGCCCACGGCGAGCGGTTCGGCAAAGAAAAAGCTG
>NZ_JAHHUL010000214.1 GCF_019008365.1 Phosphitispora fastidiosa
GGTTAGCAGGCTTTGGTAGGCAGAGGACTTGTGTTGATCATGCGCTAGTTATTTATAAATTTTAACATGATTTATACGACCGCCTTGACCATTCAGAGGTATATGCAACCGGGTAGTTAGTTGCTCTTCGGCTAACAGTTAGATCTCATTATATATTGCTAAAAGTAGCATGTTGAAATGGTAAACTAATACACTAATACAGAGTATGAAGTACGTGGACGTGTTGCTCCTCATTTC
>NZ_JAHHUL010000215.1 GCF_019008365.1 Phosphitispora fastidiosa
CAACAGAGTATCGCGCCAAGAGCTGCGCGGCCCCTATGGCGCACATTCCTTGCCATCCTCCTGCCGATGATGCTGACCAATGTATTGCAGGCGGCATCAGGCACGATTGACGGAATCTTTCTGGGCCAATTTCTCGGCGTCAAAGCGATTGCAGCTGCATCGGCATTCTTTCCGATCATCCTGTTTTTATTCTCAATCGTTATCGGCCTGAGCAGTGGTGCGACAGTTCTCATCGGT
>NZ_JAHHUL010000216.1 GCF_019008365.1 Phosphitispora fastidiosa
CGAACCACGCACAGTGCTCCTGAAGCCAAAGAAACCTCACTCAAATCAGACGTTCAACAGCAGATATTCACGCTCCCATGGACTGATAACCTCCATGAAAGTCTCGAACTCCGCCCGTTTGATGGCTGCGTAGGTGATGGCAAAGGACTGTCCCAGCATGGCGGTCAGGTCCTTGTCCTGCTCGAACAATATGGTCGCCTCGATTAGCCCGCGCGGCAGTTCGATGAGGTTGTCATT
>NZ_JAHHUL010000217.1 GCF_019008365.1 Phosphitispora fastidiosa
GGCCGACGGTCGAGGTTGCCGCACCCAGGCACAGGTTGACCGCGCGCTGCAGCTCATTGCCGGAAACGGCGCGAAGCGCGGTGATGGCTTCCGGCGTGAAGACGATGGCGGCGATGAGCAGGCCACCAAGTGCGGTGGGCGCGCCGAAGCTGGCAATGCCATGGTCGAGCAGCGAGGCCAGGCTCTTCGACAGCAGCACGATCGGCAGGATGTTCAGGATCAGCAGCAGCGTGTGG
>NZ_JAHHUL010000218.1 GCF_019008365.1 Phosphitispora fastidiosa
CCGGCCGGACGACAGACACCGCCTTCCGGAACACATCCACCCTTAACAAAAACCTGATTTTGTCAACAGGTTAAGCCACTTGATTTTCACAAAGAGTTTTTCATATTTGAGCAAGATAGAAGAAAAAAGGAAGGTTTGCGCTAAGCGCAAACCAAAAATTTTAAGGTGGCAGATATGTTCCGGAAGGATGAGTCTGACGTCAGCCGGCCCACGAGCTGAGCGAGTGGCAAGCCGG
>NZ_JAHHUL010000219.1 GCF_019008365.1 Phosphitispora fastidiosa
GGCGTCCACGTCGAGATTGCGGATGCCCCATTCCTTTTCCAGCGCTGCCTTCAGGCGGTCGAGATCGCCGAGCGGCTTGTGCATGTCGGGCTCTTCCACCTCGACATAGCACATGTGCACGGCGGGATTGCGCTCGATGATGCGCGTATCGGCATCCTTGCGCACGACCTGCGCATTGACCTGCACGTCCTGCGGCACGTCGACAACGAGATCGCCGAGAGTGGTCGCCGAGCAG
>NZ_JAHHUL010000220.1 GCF_019008365.1 Phosphitispora fastidiosa
GCGTCGAGCGCCTTCGCGCAGACGGCCCAGCAGGCTGTTTTGTTATATACGCGCATCACCGGCGTACCACCGACCGGGAGCACCCTCACCCAGGTGCAGTCCATGGCCACCACCAACATGGCGGGCGTCGCGACGCTGGCCCTGCAACAGCCGCAGTTCTACAACGTAACGCTGCGGAACATATTCGCGGCTGAGAGCAACCGCGATAATTCGGTGTTCGTACCGCTGAACGACT
>NZ_JAHHUL010000221.1 GCF_019008365.1 Phosphitispora fastidiosa
TCCAGACGATCCACGCCTTCTGCGAGGCGATTCTGCATCAGTTTCCATTGGAAGCGAACATCGCCGGTCATTTTGAACTGATGGATGACATGATGCAGGTGGCGCTGGTGGGGGAAGCACGCCGCCAGCTGCTCCAGACAGCGCGGCTTGGCGGCAATGTCGAGCTTGCGGCCGCCTTCAACGATGTCCTCGACGCGGCCGGCGAATTCGGGTTGCAGGAACTGCTCGATGAAG
>NZ_JAHHUL010000222.1 GCF_019008365.1 Phosphitispora fastidiosa
GACCTGCTGGGGCAAAGCACTTCACGTCCCGCGCCTGCGTCGGCCAACCCTGGATCGATCAACACTGGGCCTGCAGCGCCTCCCTCACCGGCGGGGGAAGAGCTCGCGAAGCTGCCGCTCGACCTTCTGCAGCGCGGAAAGTATCAGCCGCGTGTCGACATGCGGCAGGAGACGCTCCAGGAGCTCGCCGATTCCATCAAGGCGCAGGGCGTCGTCCAGCCCATCGTCGTCCG
>NZ_JAHHUL010000223.1 GCF_019008365.1 Phosphitispora fastidiosa
CATCGGTTCGGGGATTGGCGGGTCGACTATTGCCGCCGGTCTGGCGGGATCGGGTGCAGACATCCTGATCCTGGAGGCGGGGGGTCATTTGCCCGACCGTCCGGAGAACCGCGATCCGCGCGCGATCTTCCAGAAGGGTTTTTTCCGCCCGGATGAAAGCTGGTACGATGCGGAAGGCAAGGCGTTCAATCCCGGCAATTACTACAATGTCGGCGGCAATTCGAAGTTCTATG
>NZ_JAHHUL010000224.1 GCF_019008365.1 Phosphitispora fastidiosa
GCAAAGAGCCGGTCGAGTTCCATGCGGCCGACGGCGATATTCTCCGCAGCAATGCCGTGGATCTCGTTGTTCCGCACACGGGTGGCAAAATCACGCCCCTAGCCGGTCGTATGGGACATGCGGCCGGCGCTGGCCATGTAGCCCGCCTGCTGCAGTGCGGCGCTTTCCAGCGAAGAATCGGCGGTCAGGCCAGCCAATCCATTGGAAGAGAGTATATTCTGCACAAGCGAGG
>NZ_JAHHUL010000225.1 GCF_019008365.1 Phosphitispora fastidiosa
GTCCTACTCTCCCAGGACCCTGCGGTCTACCTGTCCAGATATCTCTAACCTCACTTCGTTCGCTAAGAGACTATCTGGAGTGGCACTAGGCGCTTCGCGCCGTCGCAAGTCTGAAGCTCGGGTCGCGCTGATGGTACTTGGACTTCTTCTAGTGGCCTGCTATTCATACAGAAGAACCACTTGCTCTCACAAGTGGTTCTTCATATTAAAATCCGGCAACGTCCTACTCTC
>NZ_JAHHUL010000226.1 GCF_019008365.1 Phosphitispora fastidiosa
CGGGATAATCCAGCCCGCGCATGGCTGAAACCAGCCATTCCCAGGGAGTCTTGATCTTGGTAGACGGCACTGCCCATGCCTCCGGTGCTTCGACGAGCGCTCGATACACCGCCGGTAAATCACCGCCGGAGGCAAGAAACGCCTTGCTGATCCGATCAATGGCTGCCTGCGGGGGTGTGTCGGCGATGAAATGGCGGCAGAGCTTTGTGGCGATGTGGTTTGCCGTTGCCG
>NZ_JAHHUL010000227.1 GCF_019008365.1 Phosphitispora fastidiosa
TCGATCGTCTTGAAGAGATCGGATACGACCCGGTGGACGATTTGCTTGACGCGCGGATTGCCGCTCGTCTTGTCCTGGCCGCTCAGGACCTTCAGAAAGTCCTGGATGTCGGGGCGGTTGAAGATCTTTACGCTCATGTCATGTCCTCCTCACATGGGTTGAATTGCGCCGGCCGCTGCCGGCATGTCGTCAACTGTCGTCGTCTCGAACAGCCGAGGGATGGCGCAGCAG
>NZ_JAHHUL010000228.1 GCF_019008365.1 Phosphitispora fastidiosa
TTCGGTGAACTCCATGCCGCGCGCCGCGTAATTGTCGCCCAACAGCTGCATGGCCTTGGCGTCATGCTCGCAAGGCACGCCAAATGCCTTTGAAACGGCGTCCGCCGTAATGTCGTCGTGGGTCGGGCCGATGCCGCCTGAGGTGAAGACATAATCATGGGCGCCGCGCAGGGCATTCAACGCATCGACAATGCGGTCTTCCTCATCCGGAACAATCCGCACTTCCTTC
>NZ_JAHHUL010000229.1 GCF_019008365.1 Phosphitispora fastidiosa
GTTCTCAGGTCGATCCGCAGCAGCAGGGCGGAGCAGGGAGCTCCGGGCAGGCCGCGCATTGGACCACGTTGGGCACGCGCAGCGCGCAGAGCGTGCCGCAGGCGGCGCCGAAGGTCGGCAGCGGCCAGTGGGTGGATTACAACCCAGCGCCGCTGTATCCGGGCATGGTGACCAATAACAATGTCTTCATCACCATGAAGGACGGCACGCGGCTGGCTGCCAGTGTGAC
>NZ_JAHHUL010000230.1 GCF_019008365.1 Phosphitispora fastidiosa
CCATCAGCGCTGAGAGGCTTAACTGCCGTGTTCGGGATGGGAACGGGTGATCCCTCTCGCCATAGTCACCGGAAAATTCAAACTGTTTATCAACTTCCTTGCCATACTCGTTCCTAAACAGTTTGCTCTCGCAAACCATTTGGAACTTTTTGAGGTTTGTTCCCTCAAAACTTTACAGAGAATTTGTTCGTAAGAGAATTTCACTACTACTTCAGGTCAAGTCCTC
>NZ_JAHHUL010000231.1 GCF_019008365.1 Phosphitispora fastidiosa
GGGGTTATACGGTCTTCCTATCGCTTCCCTGAAAATGTAGTAATTCCAATGGGCCTCCTTAGTGTTCTCACCATCTGTGCCCGTTACCGGAAGCTGTTTGCCGTTTTTGCCCAGGAAACCTCTGGACCTCAAGAAACTTTGGATTTTCCCGGCGGTGTTGGCCCATTCCCGCTGCTTTTGGTTAAACCATGCGGAAGAGGGCATTTCACCGGCAGGATCGATAAG
>NZ_JAHHUL010000232.1 GCF_019008365.1 Phosphitispora fastidiosa
GTGTGATGGACAATGTGCATAATGGGGCCCTAATCTTGCTGCACGCAGTATCGGAGTCCAATAGGGATGCACTTGACGGAATACTAAAAGACCTCCGTGCGGCAGGTTATTCCTTTGCTTCCTTGGATGAACTGCAATAGGTGTGGTATAACCTGACTTTTACAGTTAAAATAACATATCAAGCTCTCGAATAAGGAATATTATTGAAAACGCGGAGTTCCCG
>NZ_JAHHUL010000233.1 GCF_019008365.1 Phosphitispora fastidiosa
AGTGCCCACGCAGTGGGCATTTGGGCATCAGCCGGGAACCCGGCTGATAGGCGACGTCGCGAGCGTTTTGCGCGAGCAATGACGTCGCCGTGCCCTCGGGAAACCGGCGCCGCGATAATCGGACGAGCGAGCGCAGCGAAGCGATGTCCGCTGTCACGGTAGGAACGCCGGTTGCCCGACGCCCCCCGCACAGATTCCCGGCGTGCGGAACTACCG
>NZ_JAHHUL010000234.1 GCF_019008365.1 Phosphitispora fastidiosa
CCGGCAACGTCCTACTCTCCCAGGACCCTGCGGTCTACCTGTCCAGATATCTCTAACCTCACTTCGTTCGCTAAGAGCTATCTGAAGTGGCACTAGGCGCTTCGCGCCGTCGCAAGTCTGAAGCTCGGGTCGCGCTGATGGTACTTGGACTTCTTCTGCTGGCCTGCTATTCAAATTTAAAGAAGAACCACTTGTTTTCACAAGTGGTTCTTCATA
>NZ_JAHHUL010000235.1 GCF_019008365.1 Phosphitispora fastidiosa
AACCATCTCTCAAGACTGTTCACCAGTGAACAGTCGAGCACTGTTTAGTTTTGAGGGACCAAAATCCTTCAAGATAAGGGCTGTTTGAAACGAGTATAGCAAGGAAGATGGATTTTCGATGACGGAAGCGTACTGATGTACGCTGAGGAGTCGAAAAGCCATCTGACGCAGCTAGACGAAGTTTGAAACAGACCGTGTTCTTTGAAAACTTT
>NZ_JAHHUL010000236.1 GCF_019008365.1 Phosphitispora fastidiosa
TGGCTTTTCCCCGGCAAGCCTGCGGACAAGCCTATCTCTATCCGGACTGTGCAGCAGGTTTTCGTTGATGCCAAGGTTAGGTCCGGAATTCAAAAGGATGTTTCTATTCACACCCTCAGACACTGCTTTGCTACTCATGAAAATATCCTACCGGCAGCAGATCCTGACGCCTGTCCTCCAGCCACTTTTCTTTGGTTATCCCCTGGCATTTG
>NZ_JAHHUL010000237.1 GCF_019008365.1 Phosphitispora fastidiosa
GACCTCAGGGCACACGTCCGGAAGGCAGGCCGCAGGGCACACGTCCGGAAGGCAGGCCACAGGGTGCACGTCCGGAAGGCAGACCTCAGGGCACACGTCCGGAAGGCAGGCCACAGGGCACACGTCCGGAAGGCAGACCTCAGGGCACACGTCCGGAAGGCAGGCCGCAGGGCACACGTCCGGAAGGCAGGCCACAGGGTGCACGTCCGGAA
>NZ_JAHHUL010000238.1 GCF_019008365.1 Phosphitispora fastidiosa
ATGAAAAAAATTTTTAAAGAAACGATAAAATAAAAAAACATTACTCACTTTTCATGTTAACAAAAAATCCTGCAAAAGCTTGCGTGGCAAAGTTTTACAGGATTTTCATTTCGTTAAAGTGTTAAAGATGGGATAGTACCACACGGTCTTTGTCAAGTAACCGTTTTAGCTGGTTCCAAAGGTTGGGTGACCACTCAAATATCACCCTG
>NZ_JAHHUL010000239.1 GCF_019008365.1 Phosphitispora fastidiosa
ATGAAAAAAATTTTTAAAGAAACGATAAAATAAAAAAACATTACTCACTTTTCATGTTAACAAAAAATCCTGCAAAACCTTGCGTGGCAAAGTTTTACAGGATTTTCATTTCGTTAAAGTGTTAAAGATGGGATTGACATAGTACTCCGCAGTTCTTTATAATACAAGATAGAACTGGTAATAGGACTATCAGGTTTCCCAATAGTTCA